>CAZWQC010000236.1:0-4736 GCA_964635785.1 uncultured Ectothiorhodospiraceae bacterium | reverse complement strand
GCTGGCCGTGGTGCTGACGGTTGTGGTGGTTCTCGCATCGAGTCAGGTTGGGCCGGAATGGATTCTGCTCGCCGGTTTGACCGTGCTGACGGTGAGCGGTGTACTCGAGCCCGCGCAGGCGCTTGCCGGTTTCTCGAGCACCGGCTTGATGACGGTCGCGCTGATGTACATCATCGTGGCCGGGATTCGAGAGACCGGCGGCGTGCATTGGCTGGTCGAGCATTTACTTGGGCGCCCGAGTAGCTTGGCGGCGGCGCAAACACGATTGATGGTGCCGGTCATGCTGGTTAGCGCCGTGTTGAACAATACCCCCGTGGTCGCGACATTCATTCCGGCCGTCCAGGTTTGGAGCCAGCGTATCGGTATTTCCCCGGCACGGTTATTGATTCCCTTGAGTTATGCGGCGATTCTCGGTGGCACGTGTACGTTGATCGGCACGAGTACCAACTTGATCGTCAGCAGTTTAGCCTCGAGCGAACTCGGCATCACCCTGCATCTGTTCGCTCCGGCTGGGGTCGGGGTGCCATTGGCATGTGCTGGATTCATCTATATCCTGCTGGCGAGTCCGTTTCTGCTCAAAGAGCGAACCCCGACGATCCGCCAGTTTGCCAATCCGCGTGAATATACCGTCGAGCTATTGGTGGCCGCGGGCGGACCGTTGGTGGGAAAGCGGATCGATGAGGCGGGTCTGCGGCATTTGCAAGGTCTATACCTTGTCGAAATCGAGCGGGAAGGACAGCCGATGCCGGCGGTCGGTCCAACCGAACGGTTGCGTGCCAACGATCGTTTGGTGTTCGCGGGCGTGGTCGATTCCGTCGTGGAGTTGCAGCGGATTCCCGGACTCAAGCCCGTCTTGACGCCGAGCTACAATCTTCATGCGCGCAATCCTCACCGGCAATTGTTCGAGGTGGTCCTATCTGCGCATGCCGAAGTGGTCGGGCAAACCGTTCGGGATAGCCGGTTTCGCTCGCGTTACGACGCCTCGGTGGTTGCCATTGCGCGCAATGGGGAGCGTATTGGCGGTAAGCTCGGCGATGTCCGTCTGCGTGCCGCCGATACACTGTTGTTGGACACCTACCCGGATTTTCGGCAACGCTACCGCGATCATCGGGATTTTCTCTTGATCAGCGGCGTGCCCGATTCCAGTCCTGTCCGCTACCACCGTGCTGGACTTGCCTGGACGATCCTCGGTGGCGTCGTCGTTACGGCAACACTGGGTTTGAGCAGCATGTTCATTGCTGCCCTGTGCGGTGCGGCCCTGATGTTGATGAGCAAGTGCCTGTCGCTCACGAGCGCAAGGCAAGCGCTGGAGGGGCAAGTCTTGCTTGCGATCGCTGCAGCGTATGGGCTAGGTGCTGCGTTGGATGCCTCCGGTGCTGCCGTGTATGTGGCGGAAAAACTGCTGCAAAGCTCACAAGGTCAGCCATGGCTGACCCTCGCGTTGTTGTATCTCATTACCTCGCTCTTGACCGAAACAGTGACCAATAACGCGGTTGCGGTCGTCATGTTTCCGATCGCTGTCGCTACTGCCGAGCAATTGGGTGTCAGTCCGCTGCCTTGGATTATCGCGTTGATGATTGGTGCGTCGGCAAGCTTTGCCACACCACTTGGCTACCAAACAAACTTAATGGTGTACGGTCCCGGGGGATATCGTTATAGCGATTATTTGCGGATCGGTCTTGTGCTCAACTTGTTGGTTGGCGTCATAACCGTACTTCTCGTTCCGCTGATTTGGCCTTGGCACGGAGCCTGACCTCGGCGGTGCGCAGGCCGGGCACGGCGCGACGGGACTGGTGTTGGTTGTGTGGTAAGGTAATAGCCTGCGGTGTCCGCGCCGTCGATCTGCGCTTTATCGCGTTCAGCGAGAAAAGGGACAAAGCCTACACGTGGCGTAGATGTTCGGTGGAGCCGACGGTGGCCACGACGGGAGCCGACGATTCGCTGCGGCCGCCGTACAGGGACAACAACCCGGCGGCAATGATCAAAACGCCACCCAGCGCATCCAGCCAGCTCGGCATTTCCCCCCACAACAGGTAGCCGTAAATGCCCGCAAAGATCACCGACATATAAGTAAACGGTCCGACGCGGGCCGCTGGTGCGTGGCGATAACCGTGGGTGAGTAACAATTGGCCCAACGTTGCCAAGATGCCGAGGAGGGAGAGCAGCAGCCACTCGGCAAGCGTTGGCATTTGCCATTGCCACATGGCCGGCAAAGCCGAGGCTGCACTCGCGAATGCGGCGAAATAGAACACGATACGCGGGCTTGGTTCCGTCATGGATAACCGGCGCACCGCGACCTTGGCAAATCCTGCCAAGGCGCCGCCGATGACCCCCACGATCGCCGCGACGCTCAATGCGCCGGTTCCGGTCGGATTGAGTACAAAAGCCACGCCGACGAACCCAAGCAGCATGGCAGCAAATAGAACCGAGTTCAGTGATTCACGTAACCAGAGCATTGCGAAAATGGGTAAAAAGAGCGGTGCGGTGAGTTTCAACAATACCGCTTCGGCCAAAGCGAGATGGGCGATGGCGTAAAAAAAGCAATACATCGCCCCGACCCCGGCGATCGCTCGGAAAAGGTGGAAATGAAGCACGCGAGTACGTAGCCTTTGGGTTCTGAGGTGCCACAGGATCGGCAATAGCGCGACCAAGCCGAAAAAGTTGCGAGCGAAAACGAGTATCGCGGTGGGTAGTTCGGTCGCCAGTGTCTTGATGACCGCACCCATCGATGAGAACAATAATTCCGAGGCGACAATCGCGAGGCTCGCGATCATGATCGACTGACTCATAGGGACTTACACCAGCATCGGGAGAAGGTTAGGTTATCGGGATTGGACCGCATGCAAGACAGGCGTGGCGTCTAGCAACGGGAGCACTTAGAATTACGGCAGTTCAGTATGACACAGGAGGAGCGGTGACTGGCAGACGCCAGCGGGTCTGCCGTGATGGGAGGTGGCTTGCTTGCGGGTCTGGTGACTGACAGGAGTTGTTTTTGATCTTGGGTGTGTCAACCCGGCGTGTTAGGCCTATAAAGTCTACGGAGCAGCAACCCGTGATGACGCAGTCGAGCAAGGATCGTGTGGCCAGATTTTAACCGATGCGCTCTCATTCGTGCGGCTGGCGCGAAAGGAACGGAAAGGAATGGCAATCTTGCGTCCGCGGACGCAACAACCCCAACCCACTAACGACCATGACGATGAGTAAGAAGAGAACCCAAAGCAGGTCGGGCAGCGCGAAATCGGCATCACCACGTAATCCCAGCCCGAGTCAAACCACAAGAAGAACGACGACAAGCAAGCGGTCGGCCGCAGACAGGTCACAGCCGAGGTCGGCGCAAAGCGAGGCGGCAACGAGTCGCCAGACGCCTGCCCAGGCCAGTAGCGCCAGCGCTACGGTGGTGACGGATCTGGCGGCAAAAGACAAGACCAGGACAATGCCCCCGCGGACACAAAGTTCAGCCGAGTTGGGCAAACGAACTGCGATGACAACGGTAAGCGCAAAGCACCCGACTGGGCAGACCGGGAACCGGATCGATGGGATGCCGCAGCAGGCGACCTCGCTCGATGAATCGATTAGCATCAATACCGCCTGCGTCGTTCAACGGGTGGCGATGATCCCGGAGAATGTGGAGTCGAGTGCTCAGGCGGTGGTCAATGCGCAGAGTGCCCGGCAACGCGTGGTGACCTGCCCTGAAACAACACTGACTGACCCGGAGCTTTGCACGGTGGCGATAGACCGGCCGGCGGTGGCACACCCGCAGCCCATCCCCCGGGCGGCGCCGAGTCGTCCACCTACGGCGGCGGGGCCTACTGCGACTCGACCCGGAATGACCGCATCACTCGATTCCAAGATCCCTGGCTCGCAGCCTGTTCAGGTGGCGGCGCCGGATTCAACGAATGAGGTAGATGCATTCGGGGAGAATGTCGTTGATCGTGGTATGACCTCGACTGACCATCCGTTGGTGAAACCCGTTGAGAGTGCATCCGTTGTCGCTGCACGAGCGGTGTCGGCAGTGATGCCAGCCGACCCTACCGAGGCGACGGAATGCCTGCAGGCAACAGCAGCGGCGCAACCGCATTCGTCCACCTCGGACATGACGACGCAGGACATCGTGGTGTCCGACAGAACCTCGCGGCAGCCGTCAATCGCGGTGGAAACGCGTATCGTCGCAACGATCGATGTAGGCTATGGCAACACGCTCTATTTGCGTGGGTCAGGCGATGGGTTGAGTTGGGATATGGGCCTTCCCATGACCAATACAGCGGCTGATGAATGGTGTTGGTCGGTGTATTTTGCGCAAGGACAGCTGGAATTCAAGTTTTTGATTAACGATCGAGTCTGGAGCGTCGGGGAGAATATTACGGTGAACGCCGGTGAGACCTCCATTTCCTCGCCTCGGTTTTAACCGGCCGCTGACTTTGCGTCAGTGACATTATGATGTGCCGCGAAGTTCGATTCGGGGCAAAATCCGTCGCCATCACGCGGCATTCAGTACTTCGTTTTGACTTTGTTGGCCATGTGCGTAGTAGGGGTTTTTGCAAAAGCAATCGGAGTCCCACTGTTCGAGAAACGAGCGTATTCTCCGTGGTACCGGAAAGCATGGCGAGAAGCCGCGTAGATTCCCCAATCCGGGCGGTTTGCGCCAATGGGAGCGTAGGGATGATCGGAACGAGCGGTTGCCTAGCAGGTTGAGGTGAATATGCGTGTGCGATGTCTGATGCGATGTTGGTCTTCGT
>CAZWQC010000235.1:0-4776 GCA_964635785.1 uncultured Ectothiorhodospiraceae bacterium | reverse complement strand
TGTGGCCAGCCAGCCGCACTCGTCAGCTCCTTGGGAGGTGACAATAACCAAACCGGACGCGGCGTTGGTAGCGGCGCAACGCTCACCGTCGATGTTCCCGGTTCAACACATGTCCACGCCGCGTCCGGGCAATGCGTATCGCCGACGCCAAGCGCTTGGATACACCGCTCGCCCAATCTTGCCCGCAACAATGTCACCAAACTCGCCAAATGATCGGCAACCTCACCCTCACCCTCGCAGCCAACATCGTTTTCTCCCCACGGCAACAAGTGGCTGCGCTCGGGTAACGGCACCAGCGCCTCAGCGGCCAATGACAACGCCGTCACTGGCGCGGGCAACTCAACCCGCTGCCAGGTTTCCCGGGTAAGATTCATCAATTCAGCACGATTTCGACCCGGCCGGCTCAGCTCGATCGTAAGTCGGCTCCGTTGATCGTCTGCGTGGCAAAAATCCCAGACAATTTTGTTGGCACCCAATTGCCGACCGCGCAAGTAACCGGCCAATTCCTCGAGTAAACGTCCCGACGGAAACAATAGTGCTTCAAGCGAATCCGTCGGCGCTGGAAGACCAATGGTTCCGGCAAATTGCGGTGCCGGTGTAAACGGTGGACGCGGATCGCTTTGCCGCCCGAATGCACGATCGAGTGCAGTCAACAAGTTCGTACCGAAGCGCCGTGCCAAACCATCTCGGGGTTGCTTTTCGATATCCTGAATCGTGTGTAGGCCCATGCGTTGTAGTTGTCGTTTTTGTGCGGTCGAAAGATCAAGGACGGACAACGGTAGTGCAGCCAACGCAGCGGCCAACGCATGGTCCGCGAGCGCGCCTTGATAACCGCCGCGGGCAAGCCATAATGCAGCCGTCGGCGTTGGTGCAACACACAGACGATGGGTATATCCCAGGGTAGTCAAACCGTCACCGATCTGTTCGAGCAAAGGCTCGATCCCGCCGAACAGGCGCAGACTTCCTCCAATCTCCAACAACACGGCACGTGGCGGCACGAGGTTGATATAGGCTGTGTATTGCAGCGCCCACCCGGCGACACGCTCAAGGGCTTGACTTTCCAACCGAGGGCTGTAGGGCAACAGGTTGAGGTTAGGACATAACGCAACGGCTTCGGTAACACCCATCCCAGTGCCAAGCCCCGCTGCCTGTGCCAATTGATCCAGACACAATAAACGTGCCTTGGGCGTGTCCGCGACCACTGCGGCAGGCGTTCGCGTTGCGGCAGTGGGCGCATATATTTCGAGTGGTAGCAACGGCAAACCAATGGCTAACCAGCGCATACTGCCTCCTCATCCATCCCCTAACCCTTCGATAACGGCATACACTATACTCTCTCCCGATACTGGAAAGGCTCGAAATGCCATTTGGCAGTACTTAAAATAACAAGGGGTAAACAAGCGACTTATCTACCCAAACGATCCGAAAATCAAGGCGCGGGATAAGCCACTTAACCCTTTGCCGTCTCGCTATGCTGCAATCTCCAATTCGATCGGTTGCGCCGAGAACGTTCCACGACGCTTCAACACCTGCACCCGTAAACCACCACCGAAGTTGGCATCAATCGCAATACGCAATGCCGCTGGAGAGGATTGCCGCGCTGACTGCGCATCCCGCCAAAGCCACAACCAGCTCGCCCCAGCCTCTGCAGCCAATTGCAGTCGACGTAGCCAACGATCTGCCGGTGTCGTGCGCAGCCACATCAAGACAGCGGCACATGCGATATTGTGTAACCCTTGTTCCACCGCCCACACCATGTCACTGTCATTTACATGCCGAAGCCACAGCACTTGTTCGGGTAGGACACCTGCCTGGTGTAGCGCCGGTGCATAGGGAATATATGGTGGATTGGCAAACATGACCCAACGCCCTTGTTGCGTCAAATCCGCAAGCGCCGGAAGCAGTAGCCGCAACCCCAGACCCTCGGTCGCAAGCATCTCGGTCAAGACACCACGCGGCCAGCCACCTGCCAAACACCGATCCAACGCAGGATAACCGCAGGACAAGGCAGGGTTAACTCGATCTGGGTAATCGCCAGCTCGCCAGATATCACCCCGCTGCAACAAAGCCTCTAGCGACATCTCGACCGTCCTCTCGAAGTCAAACCAACCCAGCCACCGAACGGCTCCCCAGAGTGCCCACATCAACCGCGCTGCACGTAGCGATCGGCGTTCAAGGCAACCAGCGAACCGCTGCGCATCGATCGATAAACTGGTTCCCTACCGGGTTTATCGAATCGTTCGGTTGGCACCCCGTTCCTTGGCCAAGCGCAGATGCTGATCGGCCCGCGCCATGATTGCACTGATCGCATTACCTTCATCCGTCGTCGCGCCGATGGATACCGTAAGTTGAAAACGTTGGGTTGGCGCTTCGATCCAATGCGACGCGACATTATGCCGATAGTTTTCCAATAAATCCAAGATCTCCTTGGCATCATCACAGCCGACCAGTACGCAAAATTCGTCACCACGCAATCTTGCCACCAATGCCGTGGGTGGCAAGCTTTCCCGCAACATTCTCGCAAGCTCGACCAGCGCGATATCCACAGCGCCATAGCCGTATTCATCGTTTAAATGCTTGCAGTGATCGATATCGATCATCGCCAAGACGGCAGGCTGACCGAGTTTTTGAAATTTCCCCAAAAATTTGGGCGCATTGTCGTACCAATAACTTCGATTGAACAACCCGGTGAGCGAATCTTTGTCGGCTTTGTCGTGAATATGCCGAAACAGATCGAGCACCTCTAAGTTGGCGTGGATACGAACGCAAAACTCCTCTTCTGCGTACGGTCGGCGAATGAAATCATTGGCACCGCTCTTAAGCATATTGATGATCAACTGGCGGTCATCATCCCCGGACAAGGCGATGATCGACATTCGGTCTTTGCGGTAATGTTCGCGGATCGACCGAATCAAGTGTTCACCATTGATGACCGGCAAATCATAACCGAGGAGCAACAACTGAATATCCGCATGACGCGCAACGATATCCATTACCTGGTCCCCGGTTTCCGCTTCGAACGTTTGCAATAACAAGCGTTTCAATATCCGGACCAAATCACGCCGAGACGATGCCGCTGCCTCGGCCACCAGTACCTTGGTATATTTATTGCGCACGATCCGATGAACGAGTGCGGCGCCATACTCGACCGCGCGACGGTCCAGCTTCAATACATAGTCGACAATATCTTTGCCAATAACCGCCTTGCGCAATTGCTCATCGATCGCTCCGGTTAACACAATCACCGGGATGTCCGCGGAGCGAATCAGGTCGACCACTTCCCCATGCGTCGCGTCGGGAAGGTTGAGATCGGCAACGGCAACGGAAATATCGCCACGGGCTTGGTCGAGAATCCGATCGCAACCGGCATAGTTTTCCGCCACGAGTACCCGATAGCCAAATTCCGTCGCCAACGTTCGCGACATTACATGGGTCACGGTCGGGCTGTCATCGACGACCAAGACCGTTTCCTTACCTCGGGATCGCGGCAATGCATGACATGCGGCCGATTCTGTTAGCATCATTGCCTTTGCCTTAATGTCTGCTTTAAGGACAAATCAGTCTTAAGACGGCAGGAACTGAGGGTTGAAGCGTTAATTGGTGAATCGCCAGTTTTGGTCTAGCAGCGCGGTGGACGCACGCCCTTAACCCACGCACGCGCAGATCGACACACGAACGCAACACACATCACATTCGCCGAATTGCCACACCGTCTGATTCAACGCGCATTGCCCTGCGTAAGTCAGGATTTACCCGCAAAGACGACGCCCGGTTCGCATCGCCAAGCGCATGCTTGTCACCGCTTGCCACAAACCATCGAACAAAGCCCGGGCCACGATCGAATGACCAATATTCAGTTCCACGAGCTCCTGGATCCCGGCAATCGCGACGACATTACCGTAATCGAGCCCATGCCCCGCATTGACTTGCAAACCCAATCCATGAGCAAATCGGGCCGCTTCCTGCAACCGCATCGATTCGCTTGCTTGCCCATGAACATCGGCATTGGCGTAACGACCGGTATGCAGTTCAACGACAGGTGCTCCAACAGCTTTCGCCGCCTCGATCTGCGTCGAATCCGGCTCGATAAACAACGATACCCGAATACCCGCAGCTCTCAATTCGCGGCACACGCCGGTCAGCCGCACGACTTGTGCGGCGACATCGAGACCGCCTTCCGTGGTCAGCTCTTCTCGACGCTCGGGCACCAAACAACAATCTCGCGGTTTGATGCTCGTCGCGATTGCGACCATTTCATCCGTTGCGGCCATCTCCAGATTCATGCGCGTGCGTATCAGCGGATGCAGATCCACGACATCGCGATCCTGAATATGACGCCGATCTTCACGCAGATGCAGGGTGATACCATCGGCTCCGGCGCTTTCGATGATTGCCACCGCTTCTGCAAGATCAGGATAGGTCGTCCCCCGCGCCTGTCGAATGGTTGCGAGATGGTCGATGTTGACCCCTAATTTTAGCTCCTCTGACATCGGTTAGCTCCCCCTGACAGATCCACGCTATGAGATTTCCTTGATTGATACCCGCAAACCTGCGTTTTCAACCACTTCGAATACAAATGACAGCCGGGCGACCGCGTCATTATGCACCGGCCTGATTTGGCCACAACCGTCGACTCAATAACGGCCGTGGGCCGAGGTAATGCCGCAGCACCGTGCCTAGCAAGCACTTCACATCCCGCAGGACCGATTGGTCCTCGAGCTGATCATTGGCCAGGGCGAGCAAGCTATGTCCGGCTATACTGTCCGCTGTCGCGCC
>CAZWQC010000234.1:0-4777 GCA_964635785.1 uncultured Ectothiorhodospiraceae bacterium | reverse complement strand
CCGCTGTTGGCGATGCTGCCGGGCCGGCGGTGGCAGATTGATCTACTGCACAGTTCTCCGTCTCTGTGCTTGGCTCAGGAAAAACCAGTGCTTGCGAATCGCTTGTGGATACCGCTTTCGGCGGCTGTCCACGCCCATGCAATTGGTCCAGCAAGGACTCGAACTCAGCGTCATCGACCTCGCTGTTTTCGCTGCCAACAGAAACTGAAAGGGTAACATCGACCGAACCTTTGGTGGCTTGCTCGCTCGGCCGTTTCACATCATCCATTGCCGCCAACAACGCGTCGAACTCCTCATCCGTGATATCGCCACCCTGCGCCGATAGATCAACCGCATCGGCTGCTCCCCCGCCATCGGCTGCCAGCGCATCCGGAACAACCATTGCATCGCTCTCGCCGGGGCGGGCAAAATGCTCTAGCTGTGCCAGTACCGCCGGATCCGCCGAAGTCGCGTCTTCCCCGGCACGAACTTGCGCGAACATGGTGTTGACCCCGTCCAAGGCACGTAGAACGGTATCCATCAACGACGCGTCGATTCGTCGTTCCCGGCTACGCAACACATTGAAGACGTCTTCGGCTCGGTGGCAAAGCTCGACCAAGGCATTGACACCGATAAATCCGGCTCCCCCTTTGATGGTATGGAACCCGCGAAAGACCGCGTTCAGAAGCTCACCGTCATCGGGTGCTTGTTCCAGCTCGACCAGTTGTTCACCCAATCGCTCCAATATTTCGCCGGCCTCCACCAGGAAGTCTTGGACGATTTCGTCATTCAAGTCTATTGCCATCGTCTAGCCACAAACCCCTTGCACAGAGTCGGTTACTTTAACCGAATCGGCCATGGTGAACACCATGAACCGAATCAAAAACCCAAGCTGGACAAAAGGTCATCCACATCGTCCTGACTCGTGACCACTTTGCTCTGATCATCCACGGTCGGCACATTCGGTCCGAAGCCGCTTTGCGTTGCCGCGACGGCTTCGCTGGCCTTCTCTTCGGTCGGCAAAGTTCCGGCGCCTTTCAGCCGTTCCCCCCCAATACGGACCAAATCGACCAGGTTGACCTCCAACTCCTGCACCAAGGCGATGACCCGTCGGATAATCTGTCCGGTCAAGTCCTGAAAATCCTGCGCCATCATGACCTCCGACAAATGGCCACGAACCTTACCGATATCGACGCGCAAATCGGCCATGAACGTGTCGAACGCTTGCGCCATTTCGCGAAATTCATCGACCGCCATTTGTCGCCGGCGAAATCGTTGCCACGCGGTATCCAGCTCGCCGGTCCGCTCTTCCAGATGGCGGCAGATCGGGTCGATTTCATCGAGCGCATTCAAGGTTCGATTCGCGGCCTGCTCGGTCAAGGTCACAACATGATTCAGGCGCTCTTTGGCATCGGGAATCTCGTATTCCGCCAAACGATTCAAGCGCGCGTCCAAGCGAAAACTGTTCAACGCTTCATGGAGATTTCGGGTCAACTTGCCCAGTTCCTGGAACAAGTCATACTCACGCGCACGAACCATTTGATCCAGTAAACGATTGGCTTCATCGAAGTTATCGGCTTCGATCGATTGCACCAGCATGCGGGCATCATGCAGCAAGGACTGCATCGTCTGGCCGGTATTTTGTTCAGTCATTGGCATTGATCCAAACTAGCCTCCCAGCCGTTCAAAGATTTTGTCGATTTTTTCCTTCAAGGTGTCAGCCGTGAATGGTTTGACGATATAACCATTCACACCCGCCTCTGCCGCCTCGACAATTTGTTCCCGTTTCGCCTCGGCAGTCACCATGAGCACCGGCAGATGCGCCAGCGTCGGTTCCGCGCGTATGGCCCGCAGCAATTCCAAACCGCTCACGCTCGGCATGTTCCAATCGGTGATCACGAAGTCGAAGTCACCTTTTTTCAACAACGGCAGTGCCGTGCTACCGTCATCGGCCTCCGTCGTATTATTGAAGCCCAAATCCCTCAGCAGATTCTTGATGATCCGCCGCATCGTCGAGAAATCGTCGACGACCAGAATTTTCATATTGCTATCCACGGACTCCCCCTCGGATTCAGTTACCATTGCGCATCCCCACGAACCTGCCCTCAGGCTCGCCAGACCATCACTCGATTACGTCTTCTTAACGAGATTCTGCCACAAGTAACACCTGGCGTACGTCATTGGGATTGTGCCGTCTCGACTTGTTCTCGCCAATCGGTCATACGCGCTCGAATCCGTGCCAATGCTCGCCCGTGAATCTGGCAGACTCGCGACTCAGTGACACTCAACACTTCGCCGATCTCGCGCAGATTCAACTCATGTTCATAATAAAGCGACAAGACTTGCTGCTCGCGCTCGGGCAGATTACCAATGACCTCGGTCAACGCCTGCCGCGCCGCTTGGTCGACCAGCTGCCGATACGGACCCGCCGCAGGATCACCCAAGCCGGATTGCCGATCCTCACCACCCTCATCGGCAGTCAACTCATCCAAGCTCAACACTCGCGCCGTCGCGGCCTCGGCAACCGTTCGAAAGTACTCGTCCAAACCCACCCCGAGTTCCGCGGCAATTTCCTGATCGCTGGCATCGCGACCTTCCCGATTTTCCACCGCGCGAATCGCTTCGGCCACCTCTCTGGCTTTGCGATGCACCGAGCGTGGCGTCCAATCGGAACGCCGAATTTCGTCGAGCATCGCACCGCGAATGCGAATACCCGCATAGGTCTTAAAGCTCGCCCCCTGGCTGGGATCGTAGTAACGGGCCGCTTCCAACAGGCCGATGATACCCGCCTGGATCAGGTCGTCTACCTGCACACTCGCTGGCAGGCGGGCAATCAAATGATATGCAATGCGTTTGACGAGATAGGCGTGTTCTTCCACCAACGCCGAATTGTCGTGGGCCGGAACGGCGGCATACATGGCAATATCGCGCTATCTCACGGATGACACAAGGGCCGGCTCCGACCAGGGCTGCGCGCTGATCAGGCGCTCAACAAAGAACTCCAAATGCCCGGCTGCCCCCTGCGGCAACGGCCAGGCATCGATTTTGCGCGCAACATTCTTGAACGCCATGCTCGCACGACAGCTCGGATAAGCTTCGACCACTGCAGTTTGCCGTTGAACAGCCTTGCGCAGGTATTCGTCGAACGGCACCGCCCCAACATAATGCAAGGCAACGTCCAAGAAGCGCTCGCACACCGTCGCCAATTTACGATACAAACCAACCCCTTCCTGCGCACTGCGAACCATGTTGGCGAGAATATGGAAACGTGTCGCTCGGTGCTCGCGATGCATCACTTTGATCAAGGCATACGCGTCGGTGATCGAGGCCGGTTCGTCACAGACGACGACCACAACATCTTGGGCTGCCCGCGCAAAACTCGTGACATTATCCGCCACACCAGCCGCGGTATCCACCAACAACACATCGACAGGCAGGGACAGTTCGCTGAAGGCTCGAATGATGCCGGCATGTTCGGCCGCATTGAGCTGCACCATCTTGGTCACACCGGAGGACGCCGGCACGATTTTGATGCCAGCCGGTCCGTCCATGAGGATATCGGCAAGGTTCAGCTCACCTGCCATCACCGCCGAAATGTCCGCCCGTGGGGTCAAACCGAGCAAGACGTCCACATTCGCCAGCCCTAGATCCGCATCGAACAATAACACATTGCGCCCGAGCTGAGACAAGGCAACGGCGAGATTGACCGAGGCATTGGTTTTACCGACACCGCCCTTACCGCTGGCAATCGCAATGACCCGCACCGGACGACGGGTCGCCTGCCGTAATCCGGCGGCTTGATCCAGGCTCGGCTCAAAGGTAGGCATACTCGGCCTCCTGCGCATTCACTCGACCAGACATCGGCTCATTATGCTCAGTCTGGGTGCGTCTTGCCAAGGCTACCGCGTCGCCAAGGATACGATTGATGCGCACCGGATGGAGGTCTTCCGGTACCCGTTGCCCATCACTTAGCCAAGTCAACGGCAACCCATGCTCGATCGCCACCGTCAACGCATCGCCCAGCCGCGCGGCCTCATCCACTTTGGTCAGCACACAGCCGTGCAAGTGCATACTCCCGAAACGACGGACGACCTCATTCATCACCGCGAGTTGAATATTGGCTGCCAACACCAAAAGGATGGTTGCCTTCGGCGTTGCCTGCAACGTCTGTAGTTGCTCGTTCAAGCCCATGTCGCGTTGGCTCATGCCGGCAGTATCAATCAATATCAGTTTCTTGTCACTCAACTCCCCGACCAAACGCCGCAAACTCGGCCCATCGTCGGCAGGATGAACCGGTACGCCAAGAATTTGACCGAACGTCAATAATTGGCGCTGCGCACCGATCCGATAAGCGTCCGTGGAAATCAGCGCAAGATGCTGCTTGCCATGGCGTAACGCAAACCGCGCGGCGAGCTTGGCGATGGTGGTTGTTTTGCCGACGCCAGTGGGCCCCACCAACGCAATCAATCCGCCGCGTTCGGTTGGATCATCACGCCCCAGCGGAATCATCTCCGCCAACGCCCGCATCGCGGCATTCCAAGCGACATCACCATCATCGGCCGAGCCTACCCGATCCGCCACCTGATTGGCGACCTCGTCGCCCAATCCGAGCTGGGCCAAACGCTTGAGTAATTGCGCCTTGAGCGGATCACGTCGGGCCATGTCCGACCACGCCAGCTGCGCCAATTGATCCTGCAAGAGACTTCGCATGGAGGCCAATTCTTGCCTCATGGCAACGATCCCGGGATCTTCGCGCCAACCTCCCGTCGCCGGCCGATCGAAACACTGCGAAGGCACC
>CAZWQC010000233.1:0-4781 GCA_964635785.1 uncultured Ectothiorhodospiraceae bacterium | reverse complement strand
GGTCTACGGTATCGAAGACGGCGATGCCGTGGCGATTCGAGCCCGGGTGACCCTGATCGCGACCGGGGGTTACGGGCAATTGTTCCGTACCAACAGCAACGCCGCGAGCAGCACCGGCGATGGCTTGGGGATCGTCGCTCGCGCCGGTATTCCCCTGCAGGACATGGAATTTTTTCAATTCCATCCGACCGGTATCGCAGGTCAGGGCATGCTGATCACCGAGGGTGTGCGTGGCGAGGGTGGGTATCTGGTCAATGGCGAGGGTGAGCGTTTCATGCCCCGCTATGCCGCACAGGCGAAGGATCTCGCCAGCCGTGATGTGGTCAGTCGAGCGATTGCAACGGAAGTGCGCGAAGGTCGGGGTTGCGGACCGAATGCTGATTACGTGCTGTTGCAACTGGATCATCTGGGTGAAGCGACAATCGCCGAACGGTTGCCCGGGATTCGGCAAACCAGTATGACCTTTGCGGGGATCGACCCGGTAACGACGCCGATTCCGGTGTATCCCACCGCGCATTACGCCATGGGTGGCATCCCCACCGATCGTTATACCCAGGTCGTGGTGCCGAGCAAGGATACCGCCGAGGAGCCAGTACCGGGATTGTATGCGGCCGGTGAATGTGCCTGTGCCTCGGTTCATGGAGCCAACCGTTTGGGCGGGAACTCGGTTTTGGATATCTTGGTGTTTGGCCGAGTGGCCTGCGAGCAGATGCTGCAATACCTTGCGGAGAACCCCTATCCGCAACGTCTGGACGAAAACCAGGTCAGCGCCGCGTTGACACGGTTGACGGATGGGGAGGCACGCACCGACGGGGAAAGTGTCGATCAGCTCCGGCGTGAGCTCGGTTCGGTTATGGAGCGGCATTGTGGGGTCTATCGCGATGCGGATGTGATGCGTGAGGGTGTGCAGATCGCGCTCGCATTGTACGAACGTTCGCGCCATATTGCCGTCAAGGACCGTAGTAAAGTCTTCAACACCGCGCGGGTTGCCGCCTTGGAACTGGAAAACCTGATGATCTGTGGACTTGCGACTGTGCATTCGGCCCTGGCCCGAGAAGAAAGCCGGGGGGCTCACTCGCGGATCGATTATCCGCACCGTGACGATCGGTTATGGCTCAAACACAGCTTGTATTTTTTGGAAGACCATCGGCTCGACTACAAACCGGTTCGCACCAAACCGTTAACCGTGCCGAGTTTCCCGCCGAAAGAAAGGGTTTACTGATGCGGTTTTTGATTCAGCGCTACCATCCGGAACAGGACGAAAAACCCTATCTCAAATCGTACGAGATTGCTTCGCGAGAGCTTCGACCCGGTATGATGTTGCTTGACGCGTTGCAGCGATTAAAGGAACAGGATGCGACGTTGACTTTTCGGCATTCCTGCGGTGAGGGTGTGTGCGGCTCTGATGGGATGAATATCAACGGTCGTAATGGCTTGGCTTGTACGACGCCGCTGTCGAGCTTGACCGAGCCGGTGACTGTGCGGTCGTTGCCGGGAATGCCGATTGTTCGGGATTTGGTCGTGGATATGGCCAATTTTCGCAAGCAGTATCGGGCGGTGGAGCCGTGGTTGATTCGCGAGGAGCCGATGCCGGAGCTGGAACTCGATCAAACGCCGGCTGAGCGTGCTCGACTGGATGGCCTGTACGAGTGTGTTTTGTGCGGTTGTTGTTCGGCAGCCTGTCCCTCGTATTGGTGGAATCCCGAGCGATTCCTCGGCCCGGCCGCTTTGTTACAAGCTGCGCGATTTCTTTTGGATAGCCGTGATCAGGCGACGGATCGGCGCCTCGCGCAATTGGACGATGCCTACAAAGTGTTTCGTTGTCATTCGATCATGAACTGTGCTGAAGTCTGTCCCAAAGGGCTCAATCCGACTCAGGCAATTGGCCATATCAAGCAGTTGATGTTGAGACGCTCGTTGTAATGGCGATGGCCAAAGCATGGATTGCTGTCCCGAGGTTTGCCGGGGAAAGACAAGCCGCCGGCGCTTGAACGGTGACATCCTGCGCGTCGAAGCGGCTCAGTTACCCCGCGCGTTCGACCGCATGGAGTATTTGTCCAGCAGTGAATACAAAGTCGGTCGTTTGATGCCGAGGTATTCCGAGGCCAGGGAAACATTGTCTCCGGCCAATGCCATCGCTTGGGCGATCGTGCGGCGTTCGACCTGTTCGCGGGCATGACGTAAATTCAAGTTGACCGGTTGTTCGTTGGTGGCGATATTCAAATCCTCCGGTGTGATTTGATTGTGTTCGCCCATGATGGCCGCGTTTTTCACTCGGTTTTCCAGCTCGCGGACATTGCCCGGCCAAGCGTAATCTTCGATGGCGTGTAATGCGGTGTCGGTAAATCCGCGCACGCGGCCTTTGTGTAACTGGCTGAATCGGTGTAGAAAAGCCCGAGCCAATAGCACGGGATCACCGGGGCGTTCGCGTAGCGGTGGGAGTGTGAGGCTGACCTCGGAGATACGGAAATAGAGATCCTGACGAAAACGCGTTTGCTCGATCAGGCTGGCGAGGTTTTGATGCGTGGCGCAGAGAATGCGAACATCGACCGGAATCTCGCCGCGGCCACCAATGCGTTCGACCACCCGTTCCTGCAAAAAGCGCAGCAATTTCGCTTGCAGTGTGGCCGGCATGTCGCCGATTTCGTCGAGGAACAGCGTGCCGCCATTGGCGTACTCGATGCGTCCGATGGTTTGTTTGACGGCCCCGGTAAAGGCGCCCTTCTCGTGACCAAACAGCTCGGTTTCCAAGAGATCGGCAGGAATGGCGGCGCAATTGATCGCGACAAAACGTTGCTCGGCACGGGGACTGAGGTTGTGTAGTGCCTTGGCGACCAATTCTTTGCCGGTTCCGCTTTCGCCGAGAATCAATATGGTTGCATCGGTGCTGGCGAGCTTTTCGATTTTGCGGCATAGCTGTAGCATCGGTTCGCTTCGGGCGATAATGCCGCGCAAGGGTGAGTTGTCCTGATAATAGGCAAGACGTCGGTTTTCACTTTCCAGATTAGAAACGTGGAAAGCCCGGGTCACGATCAGGCGCAGCACGTCCACATCGACCGGTTTATGGTAAAAATCGTAGGCACCGAGTCCAATGGCCTTGACCGCGTTGTCATGGTCATCATTACCGGTAACGACAATGACCTTGCAATGGGGCTGTTCGGCCAATATCGCTTGCAGCGTGGCGAACCCTTCGCTGGCATTGTTGGGATCGGGCGGTAAACCAAGGTCGAGCAGCACGACCGCAGGGGTCTCCCGGCGAGCGGCGGACAAAGCGGCATCGCGGTTTGCCGCTTGCACGATGTGGTATTCGTGCAAAGACCATTTGAGCTGCTTTTGCAGACCCTCGTCGTCCTCGACGATCAGTAGGGTATTGGGTGTTGTGTCTTTCATTGGAATTGGACTTGATCAGTAAAGGTTTGATGTGTCGGGGGCATCGCGATAGCGCGGCAAGCGCAAGGTGAACGTCGAACCGCGATTGACGTGACTGCTCACGGTTAAATCGCCACCGTGTGCCAACGCGAATTCACGGGCCTCGTAGGCACCGATACCCATGCCGTCGTTGCCTTTTGTGGTGGTAAACGGACGGAACAGTTGGTGGCGAATGAACGTTTGGCTCATGCCACAACCGTCGTCGATGATATCGACTGACACGTGGTGGGCATGCCCGCGTACGCTAATACAGACATGCCCGCCCGTCGTGGTTGCTTCCTGAGCGTTGGCAATGAGATGAACCAAGATGTGGGTCAACCGTTCTTCGTCGAAAAGTACCAATAGCGGTTCTGCCGGATCCGGCTCGGTAATGACTGGAGTCGGCAGATAATTTTGTCGCAGTCGTGCCGCCTGTTGCACGATGCGGCCTAACTCGACGATCTCTTTGGTTTCATCGGGTTGACCTTGGCGCAACTGGTAGAGCATGCGGTCCAAGCGGTTAACGGCGTTGCCAACGGTGGCAAATGTGTCATCGATGAACTCCGGATTGTCTCGATGATGGTTGGCGTTGCGCTCGATCAGCTTCAGTTGTGCGACGACGTTTTTCAGGTCATGTACGACAAACGCGGATAAGCGGTGAAAGCTCGCAAATTGGCGGGAAGCCATGAGTTGTTCTGTCGCCCGGTACAATGCGATATGACTGGCGACGTGCCAGCTGATGGTTTTGAGCAGATCGAGCGCTTCCCAATCCAGGCGGCGTGGTGCGCGTGCCTCGGCAAGTATGACGACGCCGAGCAGTTGTTCATCATGCAAAAGTGGGATAATCAGCCAAGTTCGGTCGAGATCGGCGATCCAACCCGGTAAGACGGACCGACTGCGCTCGAATCGGGAATCAACGTTGGATTCGGCAAGATTGAAAATCCAGTGCTCGGTTTCAAGGAGTCGGCGGAAATCGCCCTCGATACTGACTGCGGGTAACTCGGGGGCGGTCAGGCCGAGGCTGTCGACCAGTTCGAAATACCCGTTGCGCTTGCTCAGAAGTAAATGGCCACCGACACTGTCGATCGCATCGGCAAAGGCGAGAATGCTGCGCCGATAAATCGCATCGGTGCTGGTTCCGGCTGCATCGCCAAGCGTGCGGGAAAGTCGTAACCATGCTTCTCGATAGTCAAAACGATGGCTGAAGAAATGTTTCGCCACGAACACCCGCAAGCGACCGCGTATTTGTCCGGAAAAAATGATCGTCGCTAGCATTAACATGGCGGCAAACAGGAAAACGACTTGTAACAAGTTTCCCCAGGTGCCACCAAACGCTCGAAGGTAATAACCGGTTGCTGCCATGATAAGCAGAT
>CAZWQC010000232.1:2921-4790 GCA_964635785.1 uncultured Ectothiorhodospiraceae bacterium | reverse complement strand
CAAAGTCCGCGTCGGTCTCACCGGGAAAACCGACGATAAAGGTGCTCCTGACGACCAATGCCGGACACATTGCCCGCCATTCCTCAAGCCGTTCCAGAAACCGCTCCGTCGCCGCCGGTCGACGCATCGCCTGCAGAATCCGTGGACTGGCATGCTGCAATGGCATATCCAAATACGGCAGAACCACACCTTCGGCCATCAATGGCAACAGCCGATCCACATGGCGATGGGGGTAGATGTAATGCAGCCGCACCCAAACGCCCAACTCGCCCAACGCTCGCGCAAGATGATCGATTCGCGCCGGTAACGCTCGTCCTTGCCACCGACTCTCGGTATGGCGCAAGTCAGCGCCATACCCCCCGGTATCCTGGGCCACGATCAACAATTCTTGCGCACCAGCGGCAACCAGTGCTTCAGCTTCGTGCATCACCTCAGCGGCGGGTCGACTCTGCAGGCGTCCGCGCAGCTGCGGAATCACACAAAAGCGACATCGATGATCACACCCTTCCGCGATCTTGACATAAGCATAGTGCGACGGGGTCAAGCGTACCCCCTGCGGCGGTGTGGTATGCGGCGGACAAGCATCGCCGGCACGCAAGGGTAATGCCGCCCGGACGGCGTGAAGCACGGCCTCCGGCGCATGGGGCCCAGTGACCGCCAGCAAGTTCGGAAACGCCGCCCACAACATCTGCGCGCGTGCTCCTAGACAACCCGTCACGATGACCCGACCATTCGCCGCCAAGGCTTCACCGATCGCCTCCATCGATTCCGCTTCCGCCGCTTCGACGAAGCCACACGTATTAATCACGACCAGATCGGCTTGTGCATATTCCGAAACAATCCGATAGCCCTGCTGAATCAATAAGGTAATGAAACGTTCGGTGTCGACCAGCGCTTTCGCGCAACCTAGACTGACGATACCAATGTTACCGGCCACCATGGCGAAATAGACTCCGAAGTTGATTGAGCGCGACTCGAGCCAGGCAATCCACGCAATCGCCTGCAACCTTTCCTCGCGAAAATTCGGTCTGATGACACGTTGTTACAAAAAATATCGTCACTCCCGCCCACCGATCGTTGCCCCTATAGAAATGAGGCATCGCTGGCTTTGGCGACGATCGATTGCAACAAAAACGAGGAACCACCCTCGGCAAGCCCAACCGAAATGTTATGATGGCATGCCCGATAAACCGATGAGCGCAAGCGTTCTCGCCGATCTGCGGCCCCTTATCCCACCTTGCTCGCTGCTGCGTCACGCCATTGCGCTAACGATGGCCGACCCAGCCGGAACGGATCGCTCGACAACGGCGACTTTGGCCCGCCAAACCGATGATAGACAGCAACGATAGCAGGTATTAACTTGTTTACCCAACCAACCTTTTCCAATCGCTAACCGTATTCCCATGATTGGTTGACCCAGTATAAGGAGGATTTCACTTTGGATATCGCAACGCTACTCGGGTTTGTCGGTGCCGCTGCAGTCGTCTTGCTCGCCATCGTGCTCAGTGGCGAAATCATGATATTTATCAACATCCCCAGCCTGGTCATCGTGGTCGGCGGAACCCTGGCTGCCACCCTCGTCCGCTTGAACATGAAGCAATTCTTCGGGCTGATCGGTATCGGCAAGAAAGCCGTTCTGTACAAGCTGGCCGATCCACAAGCCTTGATCGACGAAGCCGTCGAGCTGGCGGGCATCGCCCGTAAAGAAGGCGTGCTTGCCTTGGAGGGACGCGAAATGCAGGACGCTTTCCTCAAGACCGGGATCGGCTACTGTATCGACGGTCATCCGCCCGAGGTGGTACAAAAAATGCTTTCGAAAGACATCAACTTGCGCATCCCCCAGGGCGACTTTCTGGCCCTCGTCGGGGC
>CAZWQC010000232.1:0-2911 GCA_964635785.1 uncultured Ectothiorhodospiraceae bacterium | reverse complement strand
GCGCATCGAACGCCATGAGATGGGCGTCAAGTTCTTCAAGTCGATTGGCGATGCGGCCCCTGCCATGGGCATGGTCGGCACCTTGATCGGGTTGGTAGGCATGCTCGCCAACATGGACGATCCCAAAGCCATCGGCCCGGCCATGGCCGTGGCGTTGCTTACCACGTTGTATGGCGCATTGATTGCCAACGCGTTCGCGTTACCGGTCGCCGACAAGTTACAAATGACAAGCAATCAAGAAAAACTCAACAAAAAACTTGTTTTGGAAGCCGTCTCGGCGATCCAGGCCGGGACCAATCCGCGCGTGCTCGAGCAGATGCTCATGTCCTTCTTACCCGACAACAAACGCAACTCGAAAATGGATTGACGCGTGGACGACGAAGACGACGAAAACGCATGCCAATGCGACGCTGGCGCGGGTTGGGTCATGACCTTTGCCGACCTGATGTCCTTATTAATGAGTTTCTTTGTGTTGCTACTATCATTCTCGGAAATGGACGTCATCAAGTTCAAGCAAATCGCGGGTTCGCTAAAGACCGCCTTCGGCGTCCAACGCGAAATCAAACTCGAAGATGCGCCGAAAGGAACCTCCGTGATCAAACAGGAGTTTAGCCCCGGCCGCCCGACCCCCACGCTACTCGACCAAATTCGCCAACAAGCCTCACGCGCCGCTGCCGACCAAGCGCAACAGGAGATCGAACAGCAAGCAGAGCAGCTAAAGGAAGCGCTGGCCAAGGAAATCCGAGCCGGCCAGATCGACGTCGAAGCCAAACCCGACGGCATACTGATCCGGATTCAGCAGGAAGGGTCGTTTCCGTCCGGTGGCGCTGGGCTTCGCGATCAATTCAAACCGGTCCTGGACCGAATTGCAGATAAACTCAAAGCATCCGACAGCACCATCGTCGTTTCCGGCCATACTGACGATGTCCCCATCGACACCGCTCGATTTCCGTCCAACTGGTATTTGTCAGCCGCCCGCGCTGCCAACGTGGTCCACCATTTTACCCAAAGCGCGGGACTCGATCCGAAGCGCATTGCCATCCGCGCGTATGCCGACACCTCACCGCTCGTACCCAACGATTCCGCGGCCAATCGCGCCCGCAATCGTCGGGTCGAGATTCTGATCAAGGACGACGATGGCAACGTAAGTTCCGACTCAGACCAACTCGGGAGCTAAGCGGATGAGCACGATGGAGCTGCATCATGAGCGACGACGTTATTTTCGAATCCCAGACCGCGTGGCGTTGCAAGCAAGAGAATTGCAGCCGAACGAGCTCGCCGACCATCTCGACGCACCGGCTAACGCCAATCAGCTGCTCGGACTGGCGCAGAGTTTCGCTCTGCAACGTGAACGGCTCATGCCATTGCGACGTCGAATCGACAAACAGATTCCCGAGCTAGCCGAGTACTTGGATATGCTGGAATCGCATATCTATGAGCTGTCCGGATTCGTCCAACAACTCGTCCACGAGCAAAGCACTACCGGTCCCGAGGCACCCACCCACGACGTCGACCTCAGCGCGCAGGGCATCCGCTTCCAATCACCCGAACCGTTCGGGCTGGAAGCGGCGGTTCAGCTCGATCTCACGCTGTTTCCGGAACGGATTTCCTTGGTCATCATCGGCACCGTCGTCGATTGCGGCATGAACGACGATGGCACGTGGAACGTTGCACTGGATTTCGAGTTCATCGGCGATCGAGAACGCGAAATCCTCGTCAAGCACGTCCATACCGTGCAGTTGGCCGAATTGCAGCGCAACAAATCCACGAAACGCGCAGGCGCCACCGCATGACGAGTCCCAGCGAGCTCGCAACTGCGCTGTTGGCACGACCACTGCCACTGCCACTGCCACAAGCACGCAAGACCAACTATCTGGGCCGGCTTCACAGTCCCAATCTCGCGCTGTCCGACTTGGTGCCACTATGCCGGCAAGACGCCGTTGTCGGTACGCTCGTGCTGACCTCGCTCAATCGTATTCGGCACAACAAACTCCAAGACATTGCCAATCTCGAAGTCGCATTCGGCTTACTCGGGATCACTCGCCTGCACGACCTCGTAAGCCAAATTCCCGAGCTCGAGAAGGAAGTCAGCGACCCGAGCACCCGGAAGATGTATCGACGTCTGTTGCTGCGCGCGGCCCATGCCGCCGAACAAGCCTTGGCTTGGGGAGAGCAAATCCAAGATCCCGCGCCGTTGGAACTCGCTTTGGCTGCACTCGCCTACCAATTGACCGAGCTTACCCTCTGCCTGAACCAGCCCGACGAGTACATTAAATATTTGCACGCGATCGAGTTCGAGCACACCCCCCCGGAAACCGCCGGTGCAGCGGCGTTCGGTCATCCTTTGGCCATGATTGCCGACGCCATGCTCGCATTACCGAGCTTTCCGGAAACCTTCCGCTTTATCTTTGCCGAACCGAACATCGCTCATTACCGCAGCAAACTGGTCCGTTTAGCCTGCCTCTATGCCGCTGAGATCGAGCACGGCTGGTGGAGCGGACAACTGATGGACATCTGGGAGGAAGCCGCCAATGTGCTCGGCAAGCCGCTGCCTTCGGTAGCAAGCACCTGCGCGCAGACAGCATTATGGATCGCGCGACATCGCATGGATCGCAGCGACATCCCAGCGGCGGCATTTCTGCCAATGACACCGTCACTGGTACCATTGCTGGAACCTAGCGACATGGTCGAGCAAGTCGATGCAAACCCCGCAGACACAGCGGTATCATCCGAAATCGCCGCCGTTTCCCTGGATTCAGTCGCGGCACAATTCCATTCCTTGACCGGTGCCGCCGCGATACTTCGCGCCCTGGCACACGGCTTACGCGACCACGTCCAACTCGATCGGGTCTTGCTGCTTTTACTCAAAGACGGTGTCTTACACACCCGCCTCAGTCTTGGCATCGACCCC
>CAZWQC010000231.1:0-4799 GCA_964635785.1 uncultured Ectothiorhodospiraceae bacterium | reverse complement strand
AAGCCGCCAGTGCCGCCGGTCAAGCCGAAACCGAAACCCGCACGGGCAGCGATGTCGTCCGCGAATCCATTGCCGCCATCAATCAGCTTGCCAGCGACGTCGAGCGGGCGGCAGCCGTGATCCAACGAGTCGAACACGAAAGCTCCGATATCGGCGGGATCCTCGACGTCATCCGTGGCATCGCCGAACAGACCAATCTCCTCGCTCTCAATGCCGCCATCGAGGCCGCGCGTGCCGGTGACCAAGGCCGTGGCTTCGCCGTGGTCGCCGACGAAGTTCGTACGCTCGCTCAGCGCACCCAACGCTCGACTCAGGAAATCCAACAAATGATCGAACGCTTACAAGCCGGTGCCCACGAGGCCGTGCAAGTCATGGAAGAAGGTCGTGAGCGCACCCGCGCCAGCGTACGTCAATCCGAACAAGCCGGTAATTCCCTGGAGACCATCTCGGGCGCGGTGTCCACGATCAACAACATGAATACTCAAATCGCCAGCGCGGCCGAACAGCAAAGCCAAGTTGCCGAAGAGATCAACCGCAACATCGTCTCGATCAGTCAAGTCGCGGATGAAACCGCTGGCGGGGCGTCCCGAATGACCAACACCAGCATTCGTGTCGCCCAACTGGCTGAGCAAATCAAACGAACCGTGGAGCAATTTCGCGTCGGCCGGTAGCGTTGCATGATCCGTTCATCCAACTCAGGCTGCCATTCGGTCACCGGTGGAGCACAGATTCCATGAGTTTGTCTTTCGCGGTATCGCTTTGTCCGCTGACATTGATTGCCGCACTACTCTTGCTCGGCTGTGACGGCAAGGACGATCCCTATGCGGTCACCCCACCCCCCGATTGCAGCACAGCGAGCTTCAACGCCTGGTTGCTGGGAATCATGCAGGATCGCTACTTGTGGTACGACCAGGTTCCAGCGCTCGATCCAGCGGCTTTTAGCGATCCCGAAGCACTGCTCGCTGCCGCCAAGTTCAGTGAATTCGACCGTTGGAGTTACCTGACCGAGCAACGCGAGTACGAACAGCGCTATGAAGCCGGCGAATATATCGGTTTTGGCTGGTCCGGCCAGGTCGACGGGCAGGACAGCTATCTTTTGCACTTCGTCTATCGCGATTCCCCGGCGGCTCGCGCCGGCTTGCATCGTGGCGACCGATTGCTCGCCATCGATGGCGAATCGATGGCGACGATCCTTACGACGCAGCGTTGGGACGACGCCTTTGGACCCGACGAGGTCGGTGTAAGCCGCGAGTTCGAGTTCCAACGGCAACACAACCGCATCGAGACCATTGAACTTCGCAAAGCCGTGGTGCCGATCAATACGGTGCTTGCGAGCCGGAACCTGGTCGATAACAACTCGGTCTTTGGCTACTTGGCGCTAGAGGCATTTCTTGAAACCACCCGCGCAGAACTCCGTCAGGCCTTCGCCGAATTGTCCGGGATCGCTTGGGACGGTGTCGTGCTCGATCTGCGCTACAACCACGGCGGGCGTCTGGAAGTCGCGGCTTACTTGGCCAGTTTGCTGGTGGGTAGGGGTGTCACCGGCGAAACCTTCGTACAGATCGGTCACAACGATCGTTATCGTGCCCGGGACTACGCGATGCACTTCGAGACGACCGAACATAGCCGACGGGTAGAGCGTATCGCGGTGATCAGCAGCGAGGCAACCTGCTCGGCAAGCGAATCGGTCATCAATGGGTTGGTCCCCTTCGCCGAAGTTGCATTGATCGGCAGCGAGACTTGCGGCAAACCGGTTGGCTCCTATGCCCACGCCGCGTGCGGCAAGAGCCTTTCGGCCATCCAATTTGCGGTCACCAACGCCAACGGCGCTGGCGACTACTTCCACGGACTCGCGGTCACCTGTCCGGCACGCGACGACTTGCAGCATCGCTTGGGCGATCCCACCGAATCGGCATTGGCCACCGCCCTAGCCTATCTCGCCACGGGCGAATGCCCGACGTTTGCCGCAACCACCACGACAAGCCGGACAGACCACCCAATACCCCCACTGCCGACGCCGACTCGACGTCGGTTTTAACGTCAGCGTATGATCGAATTCGATCGTCGTCTTGGCCTTGTGCGAGATCACAATCCGCCGGAATTTTTGGGCCGCGGCTCGCTGTTTCTAAAATAGCTCATCAAAAATTCCTCGTCCGCTGGCGACAAATCGAACCGGCGCGCCGCGTCGGTCAATGCCTCGATCCGATGGTCACCGCGCTCCCCGATCCAACGAACGGCTCGGCGCAGGTTCTCACCTTTAGGAAGGACACGAGAGTCGAACATTGACATTAGTGCAAAACCCTTTCCTCAATCGTTGCCATCACCACCACACCCAAAACGACCCCAAAATTGATCGAAGCACCCACGCATGCGCACATTGATCCGCTCAACCGAAGCCCAGGCCTGGCTCATTGCCGCGACCGTCACGGTTGTGACCGGTACGCTTCTTGCCATGGGCGAACCCGCACGCCAAGCCCTTCGCTTTGCCCGTGAGGCCATTATCGACGGGGAAGTTTGGCGATTGGTGAGTGGCCATCTCGTACATTTGAACGTCCGTCATTGGTTGCTCAACATCGCCAGCCTGTTTCTCTTTTTGCTCCTGCTGCCTCAAGTCCGACACCCGCGTCGCTTGCTTGCCACGGTGACCGTTGGCATTGCGGCAGTCGATCTTGGCTTGTTGTTAGTGCATCAGCAATTGGCATGGTATGTCGGTCTGTCGGGGGGACTCTATGCCTTACCAACGGCCGCTGCGGTGTGGCTCTGGGATCAAAACCGGCACTTTAGTGTTATCCTGATGGCACTGTTGGCGGTGAAGTTTGCCAACGATCTGTGGCTTGGCCCACCAACCACTACACTCGCGTTAATTGGCGGTGAAGTTGTTGCTGCCGCACACGTCTATGGTGCTTTGGGCGGTTTGCTGACTGCCACAGTCTGGCCGCGTGCCCAGCCTGGAGCCGACGTTTGTTTTAGCAAGCACCATCACTCAAAACGCGGTGGCCGGCCAGCCAAGCCTGTTGCCAATACCCAGCGGCAGGATCGGGTACCACCGAACCTTGAGCGATGACCGAGCCATCACCGGACATGACGAAGCTAAGCGATGACAACATCTGAATCGATCGGCCAGCCAATTCGCCAAACCGAAAGCATTGCCTAGAGTAGGTTCCCATGAGTACCGACTTGAAGGGAAAGTCCATTCTTGTCGTGGATGACTTTCCGCAAATTACGGTCACGGTCAGCGCCATGCTACGCGATGCCGGATGCAGCGATATCGACTCGGCGAAGACCGGCGAACAAGCCTTGCAAATGCTGAGCAATCAGCGCTACGACGTGGTGATCTGCGACTATCATCTCGGCGACGGCAAGGATGGTCGGCAAGTCCTCGAGGAAGCGCATTTCGCCGGAACCTTGGGCTATGCCACGGCATTTTTGATGGTAACCGGCGAGAACAATCTGCCGATCGTCATGGGTGCCATCGAGCATCGTCCCGACGATTACTTGGTCAAACCCTTCGTTAAAGAGGTGTTGCTACACCGCATCGACAAACTCTTGAAACGAAAACAAGATTTAACCGCCATCGACACGGCGATCGACGACCACAACTATACGCTAGCCATCGCGCTAGCCGATCGGGAAATTCGGCAGAATCCGGCCAATACCTACGATTTGCTGAAACTCAAAGCCGAGTTATCGCTTCGTGCAGGCCGAGCCGAACAAGCCAAGCAGTTGTATGAGCAGATTCTGCAGCGGCGACCGATCCTCTGGGCCCGACTCGGTCTGGCCAAAACCAACCTGATGTTGGGCGAGTGTGCGACCGCTTGCGACCAGTTTCGCGCCCTGGTCGACGAAAACAAATACTACATCGAGGCCTATGACGGCCTGGCCGAGGCATTGGAGTGCGTGGCTGAGAGGGTTGCCGCACAAGACGTGCTGGCACAAGCCGTTGCCCTGTCACCCACGTCCGGACGCCGCCAGCTCCGACTTGCCCAATTGGCCGAGCAAAACCATGATACGGAAACCTTGATCAAAGCCTTGCGCAGCTCGGTTCGCTTCAACAAGAAATCCGTGTTCCGCAGCATCAAGCCACATCTGCGCTTAGCTGAACTACTCACCGAGCAAGGCGCAAACTTAAAAGCGATACGCGCCTTAAGCGAAGCGCGAGAGGAATTCCAAAACCAACCGAACGAAACGGTTCAGCTCGCGATCGCGCAAGCTCAGCTGTATCGGCTAACCAACAATCACGACGCGGCACAAGCGGCATTGCGCGATGCCATGGCGAAGTTCTCGAGCCATGGGCTAAAGATGGGTATCGACGTCCTCCCCATGCTGCTCGAATCCTGCTTTGCCTTGGACCACCCTGACTTTGCCCGCCAGGTTGCCGCGCAACTCGTCAGCCATTATCACGACGACCCCCACGTTCTGCAAACCGTGCAACAACTCTTCGATCGGGCCGGTCGCGGCCAAGAGGGTAGCGACTTAATCCGCGATCAGTCGCGGGAGATTATCGCCATGAACAACGAAGGAGTCCGATTGTTCCAAGCCGGGGACAGCGAGGCCGCAATGGCACATTTCGAGGAGGCGGCCAATGCGTTACCGTTGAATCGAACCATCAACCTCAATGCCGCAAAAGCACTGATGTCCCATATGCGCCGTCATGGCAAGGATGCCGAGCTCATGCGGCGCACCCGACATTACCTGCAACGCGCGAAGCCGACACAGGCAGCGGAGACCGGCTACAACGATGCTCTGGCCATGTTCGAAACACTGCAATCGAGTGATATCAAGTGAATCCGCCTTCAGCG
>CAZWQC010000230.1:1606-4869 GCA_964635785.1 uncultured Ectothiorhodospiraceae bacterium | reverse complement strand
CGAGAAAAGCGACGGCAGGTGGAGCGAGGGAGCCTGTGCACAGAGCCCGAGGTAAGTGGGAATCCTCTTCACCCGAGGCGGCTAACGTTCCTGCCGACACTGCGAAGGCCAACGCCAATGTTGCGATGTCGCCAAACCTTGCCAGCACTGTTGTTTTCGACGCGCATGCAAACACCTCGATGGCGCAACCGGCGGCGGATGAGGCGATGCGTGTGGCGGAGGTCGCCGAACCGTTGATCCCGCGTCGTGGGATTCGTCTGAAGGCCGATCTCGATCATTAGTGGTCGGCGATGATAGGGTTTTGGTGATGTCGCTGTTCCTGTGGTCCGATCGTTTGTTGGGATCTCATGCACCCTCGATGTGTGGTGGGAACGGAGATTGTACAGGTTTTCAGTTGGTATGGTCGCCCTCGCCATATTGACTGTTTTCGATACCCGGGGGCATGTTCTTCGATTTGGAGGATGCAATGAAAAACTTGGCTAAAGCTGTTGTTCTAGCGGTTGCGTTGAGTCTCGTTGCCGGCGTTGCCAACGCTTGGTGGGGCGGCCCGTGGGGCGGTTATCCTGGTGGCTACTACGGGGGTTACCCGGGTTATTGGGGTGATCGTACCTGGACCGACGCCTTCGGCGATATGTTTGGCGATTTCGACTTCAATATGCGCGGACGTGGTTGGGGTCGCGGTTATGGCGATTACTATGACTACTGGGGTCCCTATGGCTATCCGTACCATGGTTATGGTGCGCCTTACGGGGGCGGTGCGCCGTATGGCTACGGGGCTCCCGCGCCGATGCCCTATGGACCGCAAGCGGGTGGTCATCCAGCCGAGAGCGGCAAAGCGGAATAGTCATTGATGACGTGACGGTTGCACAGGGACGTGCAGCACTCACTCGAGGGGACGGCGACACGATCGAATGATAACTGTTTTCGGCAACTTGAAAGGGGGCACCGGCAAGAGCACGGTTGCCCTCAACGTGGCTGCTTTTCTAGCTGTTAACGGGAAATCGTCTCGTTTGTTTGATATCGATCCCCAAGGAACGCTTTCGGATTTGGTGGATATTCGCCGGGAAGAGGGGCATCGGCCGGCAATTGCCGTTCAGCATCAAGTGGCAAAGTTGCATACAACGGTGTCCAGCGAAGTACTGGTAGACGTTGGTACGTCGGATATGCCATCCCTGCGCTATGCCATCAGCGTGGCTGATCGTATCGTCACCCCGGTGCCGCCGAGCCAACCGGATGTCTGGGCGCTTCAGCGCTTTATCGCGATCGTGCGCGAAGGGAGCCTCGGGCGTGCGATGCCGCCGCAGCATCTGTGCTTTATCAATCGGGCGGATGCTGGGTCCGATTTTGCGGATAACCGTCAGGCTCGGGCTGCCTTGGAAAGCCTGCGGAGTGTGCGCTTTCTCGATGCGACGTGGTGCGATCGAAAGGTGTATCGGCAGTCTCTTAGCGAGGGGCTTGCTGCCTTCGAGCTCGATCCGGAAGGGGGGGCGGCGGCCGAGGTGACCCGCCTGTGCATGATCTTATACTCGCATTTATTCGTTAGCTAGTGACGCGTTTCATAGGGTCACTCGTTGCAACAGCCAACGTCTCTTCTTGATTTCTTCACGACAACTTCATAGCGACCTCACGGAAACCGACTATACGTAAACATCGATCGAGTGCTGGTCAGACCTGGCTGGATGGTTGTTTTAATTGTCAGACGTGTGCGCCGCTCTTGCCCAACCCTGTCCTTGTTGAAGAAGGCGATAAGGGGCGTTCATGACGGCGCTTGGTTAGTAGCATGCGAATGATTTTCGAAGGGCTGAGGTAACCGTATTGGCTACTTGGTTTATGCTGGCGATGCTGCTCGGTTTATCGGTGTTGGCTGGCCTTGCAGGCGTCATTGGATTTGGCAAAGGCGTGTTCGGACAACGGCCATGTCGAAACGACGGTGCCGTAGCCGTGGACCCTTGGCGCTGGGGGGTGTTTTTCTTTTTGATGACAATGGCGCCCGGTGGTGTTGGCTACGTCCTGGGGGGTGTGCTGAGCGAGTTGTGTCGTGCGGGGAATGCCATCGATCTGGCGAGTATGCTGGCAATCGCTGCCGGTACCAGTGGGTTCTTGTTTGCAATGCTCCAGTTCAAGCGGCTGCGTGGAGGTCGTCGTTGGAGCGAACAAGTGTGGGATTTCGCTTTCTATGGTGCGTTGGCGATCTCCGTGCTGACCAGTATCGGCATTTTGTCGATTCTCCTCGTCAATGCGCTAGAGTATTTTGCACTGATGCCCCTACCGGCTTTTTTGTACGGATCGTCGGCCGATGCCGTGGTCGGTGACCGGACGGCTGGGTTGCCCGGCGGCTTCACGGCGTTGACGTTGTTGTGGGGAAGTTTCTCGATTGCCAGTATTGCGATGCTCATCGCATTGCCGATCGGGGTGGGAGCAGCGATTTACACCGCTTTTCATGCCGGTTATCGGGAACGTCTTTTGCTCAAGCCGTGTTTGGAGATGTTAGCAGGCATCCCGACGGTTGCCTATGGTTACTTCGCGGCAACGACGGTTGCACCCAGCATCGTTGCTCTGGCTGCCGCGGTTGGATTGTCCGCTAGCTACAATAATGCCTTGGCCTCGGGAGTGGTAACCGGATTGATGGTACTGCCTTTGTTGTCATCGCTGGCGGACGATGTCATGACGGCGATCCCAAAGGAGCTGCGGCAAAGCGGTTTAGCCCTGGGATTGACCGATGCCGAGACCATTTTGCACATCTTGTTGCCGGCGGCTGCGCCTGGGATCGTGTCGGGGGTGTTGCTGGCAGTGTCGCGTGCAGTCGGGGAAACCATGATCGTGCTCATGGTCGGCGGATTGCGTGCGCATGCGACTTTCAACCCGCTGCAGGATATGACGACGATTTCAGCCTACATGATGCACTTGTTGACGGGTGAGCAATCGGTAGACGATCCGCAGCGGCTGGCCGCCCATGCATTGGGTCTCACGTTGTTCGTCGTGACCTTGGGGTTGAACGTGATAGCCTTGGTGTTAATCCGGCGGTTTCGTCGGCGATTGTCTGTGTCGAACCGTTATGGCTTGTCGTAGTTTGAGTGAACGGCGAACGCGGGCTCGCTGTCGGGCGGCGTTGCGTTTTCGCTGGTATTGCCGTGCCGCTGTGGGGATTGGCTTGGTGTTTGTCGGGTGGTTTTTGGTGACGATGGTTGGCCAGGGGCTTGCGGCGTTCGTGCAATCGGAGGTGCTGGTGACGATTCTGCCCGCACGTCTGGAAACGGCCCGGC
>CAZWQC010000230.1:0-1596 GCA_964635785.1 uncultured Ectothiorhodospiraceae bacterium | reverse complement strand
CCAGGGCCCGCCGCAGCTTGAGCGCCGAATCTACGTTGTGCGCGCCATCCAGAACGACTGTCGGCACCCGGCTGATCACCTGGAAACGGCCCGGCCAGCGTTGGCAATTGCGGAGCCGGAACGAAGTTTGGTGAGTCGCGGCGAGCTCCGGCGATTGTCGGAGATTGTGGCAGCGAACGCCGGTGTATCGAGCAAGGCGCTTAGGCTGTGGCTAGTCGCCGATGACGATGTCGATCAATACTTGAAAGGGCGCTCGAGCAAGCTTGGGCCGAAGCAACGGCAAGTTGTCGATGATTTGGTTCAGCGTGAAGCGATTCGCTGGCGATTTAATTGGCAATTTCTTCTCGGCGGCGACTCGAAAATCCCTGAGTTTGCTGGAATTGGTGCGGCCTTGGTCGGGTCGTTGTGGGTCATCGGTGTGAGTTTGGGTTTTGCTTTGCCGTTGGGGTTGCTGAGTGCGGTCTATCTCGAGGAGTTGGCACCGGCAACTCGCCTGACTTGTTTGCTTGAACTCAATATCAACAATCTCGCTGCAGTACCGTCGATTCTGTTCGGATTGCTCGGATCGACAGTGTTGATTGGAGGCATGGGTTTGCCGCGCTCGTCCGTGTTGGTCGCGGGATTGACGGTTGGCTTGATGATATTACCGATTACGATCATCAGTACACGTTTGGCACTGCACTCGGTGCCGCTTGGGATTCGCGAAAGCGCGATTGCCTTGGGCTGCGGACGGTTGATCGTGGTACGGGACCATGTCCTGCCGCGGGCGCTCCCCGGGATCGTGTCCGGGGTCTTGCTCGGTTTGGCGCAGACGCTGGGTGAAACCGCGGCATTGATGTTAGTCGGCGTTGTCGCGTTTATCCCGGATGCGGCCTGTGGCTTGTTCGAGGCGACAACGGTTCTACCTGTACAAATTCTGCTGTGGTCGGGTATGCCAGAAGCCGCTTACCGCGAGCGTACGGCGGCTGCCGTCCTTGTGCTGTTATGGCTTTTGCTGTGTATCAATTTGCTGGCGGCTTGGCTGCGTTACGCGGCCGATGTACGCTACCGTGCGCGAGTGAAAGGGTGATGGTCGGTTTGTCGCTGGATGTAAGGTCGGTGTTGGCCGTTCGCAAGACGTCGGCCCCGGTCAAAGTCGAAGTCCGCGATTTGAATCTTTGGTACGGCTCGTTGCAAGCCTTGGTGATCGTGGCGATCCATTTGTTCGAACATCAGGTGACCGCGGTGATCGGGCCGTCCGGCTGTGGCAAAACGTCGTTTTTGCGCTGTTTCAATCGAATGAACGATTTGATTGCGGATGCAAGAGTGACAGGGGAGATCCTGATCGACGGGAACAATGTTTATGCCCCCAACGTCGATGTCGTCGGTTTGCGCAAGCGGGTTGGGATGGTGTTTCAGAATCCGAATCCGTTTCCACGCAGTGTCTATCACAATGTCGCGTATGCCGCGCGGGTCCACGGACTGGTGCGCAATCGCAGTGAACAAGACGATCTGGTCGAACAATCGTTGCGCCGCACCGGGCTGTGGACAGAGGTCGCCGATCGCTTGCAACAACCTGGGACACGTCTGTCCCAAGGCCAGCAACAGCGGTTGTGT
>CAZWQC010000229.1:3763-4872 GCA_964635785.1 uncultured Ectothiorhodospiraceae bacterium | reverse complement strand
TTGAATGCCGCACGTCGCATCGTTCGAGATAAACTGGGGAGCGTGACCAAACGACTTTTGTTCGTCAATCCGCAATTGGTCCATCGACTGCGATCCGTGGCTCGGTTTGTTCCGGGCAAAGCAGGGCAAACACTAATTTTCACGTTGGATACGTTGGGCAAAAGCTTGGCACTGATCGGTGGGCAGCCAAGTGATGTGGCACTGCCCTTGGCGTATTGGCGCGGTGGGAGTGTTCCGGCGCAGCCACATGCACGACACCCTGACCAAGACGGTTGCGGACTGATTTGGTATTCGCCGTTAGTACCGATGCAAGCGAAAGTCGTCAAGGATTACACCGAAATGGTCGATGGGGTCTGTCGTCGATTTGGGATTGAGCCGCTAATGACATTAACTTCACTATCTTCGCGGTGTTTCGATAGCACGGTGCCATTGCTCTTTGATCGGACCGATGCCGATGCCTGCCAACGTGCTCACGATTGCTACGCGGAACTCGTTCAGGCAGGACGTGCGTTCGGAGTGATGCCCTATCGTTATCCGGTCCATGTCATGGATGCTATCGTCGATCGTTCGACGCCTTATTGGGATACCGTTGGTCGCATCAAGCGGGCGATCGATCCCGGTGAAATAATAGCGCCCGGCCGATATGTCTAAATTTTTTGTCTGCCGGGGTTTCGGGCAGTTGCCGCGGCATTTTTTGAGTTGAGGCCATAGGGATTGAACGCTAATGCCAATCAGTATTCGAGAAGCCTGTTCCGCGGGAGATATCAGCCTCGTTTTCGAGTTGCGAAAGCAAGTGTTTATTGACGAAGAAGATCGATTCGAGAAGGGGGCATCGATCATTTTCGATGTACACGATACTTTCTCGGAAACCCGCAATTTTTTGGCCTTGATTGACGGGGTGGCGATCGGAGCGATTAGGGTGACATTGCACAATAAAGTGGGTTCGCCCGCGCAGGCTCATTACGACTTTGCGGGTTTTCTCGAGCGCCAAGGCATCGACCCTCGTGAAGTCGCGACGATCGGATGGTTGTGTATTAGCAAAAAATACCGACGGCACTCCGGCCTGTTCATGGGCTTGCTAAAAATGGTGACATGGTATGCAAGGCGAA
>CAZWQC010000229.1:0-3753 GCA_964635785.1 uncultured Ectothiorhodospiraceae bacterium | reverse complement strand
CGGCGCCAGCCATATCGTTGCACCGATGCATCCGGGCGCAGTGCCGATTGTTAAGCATATTGGCGGACAAGCGATTGGTCCCGAGCAACTGTCGCCCGTGCTTGGAGTGCCGATCGTGCCGATGTACGCCAACCATGCGGCGCTGCCCCCTGGTGTACGGGAAACCCTTGATATTCCGGATCAACTACTGGTAGACCACGCAATGGAACGACGTATCTACCAGCGCGGCGAGCTAATCAATCGCAAGGGTGAGCTCGGTGACGAGGCTTTTATCGTGATGCGCGGTGCGGCACGATCGGTGCAGTTGGATCCGGGTGTCGGACAAGAGTTCTCGCCTGCGTTACTCGAAGGCGAGTTGGCAGAGACGGAGTTCTTGTATGGGCCGGGTGAGTTGTTTGGCGAGCTTTCGCTGCTCGATGGCGGCCCGCGGACGGTGACAATTGTGGGGCACTCAAGGGAAGTCGATGCCATGGTGCTAACGCGTGATCATTTTTTGAACGAGATGCGCGGAAGTTCGGAAAAAGCGATGTGGTTGGCAAGGCTGCTAGGCAAGCGTATGCGTATCGCACTCAATGAAATACCCCCCGTTCAACCATCGGTGAAGTTGCTCGCATTGGTTTTGTATGATGCCTCACGTGAAGGTCGAGAACCAGTCAATGTGCACTGGTTGGCGACACAAACTGGCACCCGAGTAAAAAATATCAAAGCGGCGCTTGGCAACTGGGAAAAGTACCTGCGCATCGAGAGTGATGAAGAAATCTATATTACCGATAAAGAATCGTTACGGTGGATCGCGAGCGGTGGTAGCAAGGGCGAGAATTAGTGTTCCGACTGTTCGTTGCCGGCATTTGCAGCCATCGGTTGAAGTTTAAGTTCCTGCAACACGAGGTGTTTCGCCAACGTGCCGATAGTTATCCGAGAAACGCGATCTGGTAGCGATCTGAGCTGTGTGTTCGATCTGAGGCGATCGGCTCATGTTGCGGAAAGAGAGATTGACAAGGCGTTGGTTGAGAATGCCGTCGATCTTTTCGACACGTTTCCTGAATCGCGAAACTTGATCGGGTTCGCTGGGGACGAGCCAGTCGGAGCTGTGCGTGTGACGCTTTGCAATGAGATGGGTTTACCGATAAGCGCTTACTGCGACGTGTCGGGTTTCTTGAATCGACGAGGTATCGCAGCGTCGGGGGTCGCGACCATGAGCTGGATTTGTGCGCGACCGGCCCACGAACGAAATCCGGCCTTGCTTGCTGGTTTGGTGAAAATGGGGCTGCGTTATGCCCACCAACATGGCCATGCGCACGTTGTTGCGGTCGTCCACCAGGCCCTGTGGCCAACCTTCGATCGGATCGGGTTTACCGAGATCATGTTAGAACCTCCATCGAAACTTGTCGATTGCGGGGTTGTGGCCGCGCACCTCGATTTAGAGGTCGTGGCAGGGGGAATGTACGAATTACAGCGATTACCGTATGACTTGCTTTTCGACGAATCGCGCGAACGACGGATTTTTCAGAAAGGGGAAATCATTTTTCGACGAGGGCAATCGGGGCGAGAGGCCTTTTTGATCATGCGAGGATCGGCTCGAACGGTGCGTGGCGATGAGGGGTTGCCTGAACCATGGCGTGAGGACCTTTGGCTGGAACCGGTCTCGGATAACGATTTTCTTTTTGGACCGGGTGAGCTGATCGGGGAACTCTCATTGTTGGATGAAGGCCCTCGCATTTTGACCATCATTGGGCATTCGCGTGAGGTGGACGTCATGGTGCTAACCCATACGGAGTTGCTGGAGCAATTTCGAGGTCATCCAGAGAGGGTGATGCAACTTGCGCAATTGCTCGGTACGCGGATGCGAAATACGCTCACAGCAGCGCCAGGCGCGACGGTTAAGCTAGAATTGATCGCCTCAACCTTGTTGGATGCATCCCATGGTGGTGAGGTGGCGGTTGAATTGCAGTGGCTAGGGGCGCAAACGGGTGTAAAAGAGCCGGAATTGATGCTCATCCTTCGTCAATGGTCCGATTGTGTTGTCGTTGAGCACGACTCGGTCATGGTAACCGAGGTCACTGGGCTTAGGCAACTTGTGCAAGTCGCTCCCTAGGGAACGCAGCGCTTGCCGAACAGTGCCCGAAGCCGACATGGCCGCTCGGGCTGGCTAGCGCCGTCAGTCATGGAGGCACCGTGTGACCCACGCCAGGTAGCCATCGTTTCAAAGGGACGCGAGTCCTTAGTTTTTAAAAAACTTTTGCAACGATTTACACCACAGTGTTTTGGGATCGGGCTGCGGCACCGTGGCAACAAGACTAGGCAGCTAGCTCCGCGGTTTCCAGTGCCTCGCCTGCTTGCAGCCAGGCCGCTTCCGCCGCATCCAGTTCACCGGTCAGACGGCCCTGACGCTTGAGCAACGTGGTCAAGTCGGATTTCTTATCGTCGGCGTACAGATCGGGATCGCTTAACATGTGCTCAACTTCGGCCAGTGCCTGTTGGAGACGAATGATTTCCTTTTCCCAACGTTGCACGGTTTGGCGCAGGGGTTTAAGACGCTCTCGACGTTGGGCGTCGTCACGGCGTTTTTGCTTGCGGTTGTCGGTCCGTGGCGTGTTGTTTTCAACAGTCGTTGTTGAGACTGTGTCACGGCGGGTTTTTAACCATCGGCGATAATCGTCGAGATCGCCATCGAATGGTTGCACTTGTCCATCTGCGACGAGGACGAATCGGTCAGTGACGGTGCGGAGCAAAGCACGGTCGTGGGAAACCAAAACCAAGGCGCCGGCGAAATCTTGTAGGGCGACGGTCAAAGCATGGCGCATGGCCATATCGAGGTGGTTGGTCGGTTCGTCAAGGAGCAGTAAATTCGGTCGCTGGTAGACGAGTAGGGCCAACACCAATCGAGCTTTCTCCCCTCCAGAAAATGGTGCAACGGGGCTTATGGCGAAGTCCCCGGGAAAACCGAAACCGCCGAGAAAATCACGCAAGTTTTGCACGTTTGCCTTTGGGTCGATGCGTTGTAAGTGCAATAGTGGCGTTGCGTCGAGGTCAAGTTGTTCGAGTTGATGTTGGGCGAAATAACCAATATGTAAGTCGGGGTCACGGTGTTGTTCGCCTGACATGGGCAAAGATTCGTCGGCCAGCAGGCGGATCAAGGTCGATTTCCCGGCGCCATTGGGGCCGAGCAGACCGATGCGGTCACCTGGGTCGAGTCCAAAGCGGATAGCGGTGAGTACGGGTTGGTTGTAACCGACATCGACGTCATGTAATCGCAAGAGTGGGCTGGGAACCTTTGACGGCTTGGTAAAAGAAAACTGAAATGCAGAGGATGCGAAGGCCGGTGCGATCCATTGCATGCGTTCGAGCGCCTTCAGCCGGCTTTGCGCCTGGCGTGCTTTAGTCGCTTTTGCCCGGAAGCGCTCGACGAACGCTTGCATGTGCGCAACTTCGCGTTGTTGTTTGGCGTAAGCGGCTTGCTGCAGGGCTTGTTGTTCGGCGCTCCGCCGTTCACAAGTGGTGTAATCGCCGCGGTTAAGTGTGAGCCGTTGCTGCTCAAGATGGGCAATATGAGTCACGACCGCATCGAGAAAATCACGGTCGTGAGAGATCAAGAGCAGCGTGCCCGGATAGCTGGTAAGCCATTCCTCCAGCCACATCACCGCATCGAGATCGAGGTGGTTGGTTGGCTCATCCAAAAGCAACAAATCAGAACGGCACATCAATGCCTGAGCCAGGTTCAGACGCATCCGCCAGCCGCCCGAGAAACTCGCG
>CAZWQC010000228.1:0-4881 GCA_964635785.1 uncultured Ectothiorhodospiraceae bacterium | reverse complement strand
GGTTCACCCGGCGACAGCCTCGACATCATCGCGCACGGGCGTGTCATCGTGTACTGCCACAATTCTTTGGGCGAAAAGGTCTACTTGTCCTCGTTGGCCGATGGCGATTGTATCGGCGAATTCTCCTTCTTCACCAACGAACCGCGTACTGCCACCGTCGAGGCATTAGACGAGGTCTGGTTATTCGAAATCGAACGTGCCGATTTCGACATCATCTCAAGTCGCCTGCCCGGTCTCAACCAGCATTTACTAGAATTCTACACCCAGCGTGTCGTCACGACCTTGCTCGCCCGCAGTGAGTTGTTCGCCAGTCTGACCACCGACCAACGCGCCCTCCTGGCCAAGCAGTTTCGTTTGGAAAAACACGAGGCCAGACACACAATCATTCGGCAAGGTGACCGTTCCACAGGGTTCTATCTCATCAAACGCGGCGAGGTGGAGGTTTTGGCCGGCTTACCCCCGCAAGAATCACACTTAATCAACAAACTTCGCGGCGGCGAGTTCTTCGGTGAATTCGCACTGCTGACCGGCAAACCACGCAACGCCACGGTTCGCACACTCGGCCCGACAGAACTCTTGGCGTTATCCGGTGACGATTTCCAAGCCTTGCTCACTGCTCATCCGGAAATCGAAAAACTCCTAAGGGCCTGTATTGCGAGACGGGAGGCCGAACGGGTCTACAGCCAAACGGCCGGAGGACAACTTCTCTAACCCGCAAGCGATTCGGCAACCCGACCTCTGCCGGGCCAAACCGATTGATCCTTGCGCGCCGGACACCTAACCGCGACGCGCCCGCGCATGGATCAAACGACGGCCTCCAACTGATACAACTCCTCACCCACCCCTGCCTTGGCCCCCGCTGTCTGCGCGAGTTCGTTCATCTCCGTTGACGGGGAACGACGTCGAACCCGGACTACTACCTCAACCCCGACAACCTCCATGTCCTCGCTCACCTCGGGCAACGAACCAATCGTTAAGCAGTGATCGTTCATGTCGATCAACTCTCCCGTATCCATGTTATAGAAATGGTGATGCGCTACCAAATTTGTATCGAAGAACATCCGCGTCGGATCGACGACCACTTCCCGCAACAGCCCCTTTTCCGCAAACAATCGCAACGTGTTATAGACCGTCGCCTTGGATACGTGACTTTGACCACGACTGATTGCCAATAGCACATCGTCAGCCGTCACGTGCTTTGGACTGCCGAACAATAACTCACCGATGCGAATCCGCTGTTGAGTTGGCCGGATCCCGTGCTGCTGTAATATCGTAATCACTTGATTTCGGTCGATCATTGGAATACTCCCCAAGCCACTGCCGTCATTCGACGGTACACCAAGACATGTCCGACCATCTCCACTACGACGGCTCACATCCCGCTCGGCTTCGCCCACGGCCCGGCACGGTCGAACCCAAGTTGCCAATCGCGTGCCCACGCATCATTTCACCACGCGCCGAATCTGCTCGTCGGTCACCCGCTCGAAACCATCGAAACCAAACATCTCCAACAACACAGCCGTGTCAGGGTCATCCTCGGCATCGATAAAGAGTTGGATGACACGGTCTTTTTCCGCGGGAGTCAAGCGACCCGTTTGCGAAACGAACGGCGGCGACAAGAACGGTTTGGACGAACCAATCACCCGAATACGTCGCCCGAGAAAAGGCTTGAGCATCGTGATCTGTTCGAGAAAACCCTGCGGTACGAACGCGACATCGGCCTTTTTGTACACCACCGCCATCAACACCGACAGCAAATCGGGCAGTTTCAAGAGCTGCTCCGGCGTAATCGGCGCGTCCGGCGCCACGATCGGAAAATACCAGAAATGGTTGTAGGAAGCCACGGCCAGCTTCTTCCCCGCAAGATCACCAATATCTTGCAACTCGGCATTGTCCTTGGCGCCGACAAAGTGGTACTCGCGATAGATGCTACCCCCCCGTTTCGGCGCAACCAAAGGTTCTAGCTGCAGGACTTGGGCGTGGTCGATATAAAACTTGTACGGCATCGCCGCAACCACGACTCGCTTTTCCGCAAGCGCACGGTAGAGATCGTCCTCGGTGGAGAAAATCTTGATTTTCGGATCCTCGCCGCCGACGCCAGCCTTATTGAAAATCGCCTGGATGAAACGTTTCGCGAGCCCATACTCGGCCTCTGCCCGATCGACGAAATACGACCCCCCAGGATACGCGAAGGCGATCTCCCCATCGAATGCATCGCCGCGACCAGCCCACAGCAACAGCAGCGCCGACACGAGAACAATACTGCGATTTAGCACAACTCACCCCTTCATTCCAACCATTACCGAACACACTGTTGCCAACACACAAGCCATGACGGCATTACCCATCCTCCGCGCATCACGCGACCTCGGCAACGGTCTGCGGGACACGTCGCGTATTGCGCATGGCCACGCCGCAATACCGCAGCGCCAACATCGCAATATCGTCTGACTGAGGAAAATCCTGCACGTGTTGACGAATCGAGGTCAACACGTTGGTAACAATGGTCGCTACCGGGGCATCGTGGTCGCGGTCGATCTGGGCAAGCAGTCGCTCTTCGGAGAACAGCTGCTCAGCCGCATTGGTCGCTTCGGTGACACCATCGGTATACAGTAGCAAGAAATCACCAGTCTCAAGCTGTAAATACGTATCATCATACTCGATATCCGACATCACGCCCACCGGTGGTAGCGGCGCACTGTTTAGAAAGCGTGCGGCTCCGTCCCGTTTGGACAAATACACCGGCGGATTATGACCCCCATTGGCGTAACAAAGCTCGCCGGTACGCAGGTTCAAATTGCCGATGATCAACGTCACGAACATACAACGAGGATTGTCAGTACTCAACGCGTTGTTGATTCGTCGCATCATCTCGGCCGGCGCATGATTTTCCTGCGCAAGATTGCGTAATAAAGCCATGGTAATCGCCATGAACAACGCCGCGGGAACACCCTTATCAGCCACATCGCCCAACGCAAAACACAGCGTATTGTCGTCGGTAAAGAAGAAATCGAACAGGTCGCCGCCGACTTGTTTGGCTGGATGAATCGTTGCGTGGAGGTCAAATTCCGAGCGCTCCGGAAACGGTGGAAAGGTTTTTGGCAACAGTCCCATCTGAATATCGCGCGCAACATTGAGTTCACCTTCGATTCGCTCCTTGGTAGCTGTCGTTTCCATCAACTTATGTACATTGGTGCGCAGCGCTTCGGTCATAAATACAAAGGAGCGCGCCAGTTGCCCGACCTCGTCGCGCGATTGCAACGGTAATGCCGTCGCTTCCGTGAGCTTAACGGTATCGGCACTAAAATCCTGCTGAGACAGTTTCTGTGCATAGCGTGACAGTAAGTTCAATGGCTTGACAATCCGTCGGCTCACCCAGAGCGAGAGTAAGACACCCACCACCACCACGCCGGCAAATTTGAGCAAAGTCTGGGTTTGCAGTTTTGTTTTGGCATGAATCAGCGATTGTGTATCGATCGCAAAGACGATGTTACCGGCCATGTCCTCGTTGACACGAATCGGCGCGCGAACTTCCAATAAGTTTTCCCGGCGTTCCATTGTAAGGGCATCGACCAGGGTCTGTCCCAATGCGGTGAACAGTCGACTTTCGTCGGTATGGGCCATGATATTACCTTCGGCGTCGGTAATCAGGGCATAGCGCACGTCCGCATTGGCGCGTTTGATTTCCAGCACGACCTCTTGCAGGAAGCGATAAAAATTCATCGTCAGCGCCTCCGCAGTCAAATGACTGGTCGTCTGCGCAATCGATACCGCGCGACTGACCAGCGATTGGTTGACCAATTCCATGGATGTGCTCAAACTGATTCGCTCGGACACAAAGAGCAGCGCGAGGATAATCAATATCGTAATGGTCGCGATTTTGGCAGCCATAATCTCTTCGACCGATATGCAGATAAGAGGGTTGTGACCCTAGCAGGCCAACCAAAACAAGCCGTCATTGCCAACGTCTTGGGTTGGCCGTGCCCACCGTCACCTTGCCGCATCTCCGGATGGCGTCGGTGGCGAGCACATTCAACTAGAGCGATTCGACACCAATGGACTTCATCAGGCGCGTTTCCGCCTGATACCGTTCGAGCAGTTTTTCGTGATAACCCTTGGCTTTGTCGACTTGAACTTCCAAGGCATCGCGGTACACACCATACGTCGACGCGCCACTGCGTAGACCGAATAAGGCCAGTTTTCGCCGCTGTTCGATCACCTCCATTTCCGCTTCGTCCAACGCCAGTATTTCATCGAGATTGACCAATTGCTGATAGGCGGTACGAACCGCCGTCTGAATCTGCTTGCGGGCGTAATCCAGTCGGTACGCCAAGGCGTTGGCTTCGGCGAGTTCATGCCGTGCCTTGGCCCGGCTTTCACCACCATCAAACAATGCCATGCGCATCGTCAAAGTACCACCCACGTGATGATTCGGGCGAAAAGACGAATCCACCCCGCCCAGATTCTTGTAGAACAAGCCGAGGCCGAGCATCGGATAACCGGCCGCGCGTTCCGCTTTGGCACGATATTTTTTTGCCTGGACGCCATTGCTAAGTGACTGAAGCAAGGGATTGACAACCAGACCGCGATCGAGGTAGCGATCCAACGGACCCAAGTCCGTGGTTACCTGACCCGACGACGCATCGATACCCCGCGCCAAGTCCGTCGATGTTAACCCAGCGGCCAAACCGATCAACTCCAATGCCATTCGCACCAGGTGCTCCGCCTCGAGCTGCGCGGACCGAGCCCGTAAATGGTAACCTTCCACCTCGAGAAGATCCAACTCGGTCACGGCGGTTTGCGCGTCTTCACGCGGCGTCATCAGCTCAATTTCCACGATCTCCTTGACGAGGTTGAGTTCACTCACTTTGCGTTGCGTAA
>CAZWQC010000227.1:0-4902 GCA_964635785.1 uncultured Ectothiorhodospiraceae bacterium | reverse complement strand
GGGCACCGCAGGATGACAACGACGATCCTTTCGCGGCGCAAGCGCTACCCAATCCGGTGACCGTGGGTGGCTACGTCAATCGGCGGCGGCGCGGTAGTCGGGGCAGTTCTTATGAAACTGGCGATGAGGTGGACTTCTACCGGGTTGCCTTGCGTGATGGTGACCGGATTACCCTGGCGATGGCGAGCACGGTGGGCGAAAGTGACTTGGATGTGTTCGTCTTGGCCGGGGATGGCATACCGCTTGATAGTTCGAGCGGTCTTTTTTCCCGAACGGAAACCATTGTCATGGACGCGGCTACCGCCGGTGAACGTTGGTTGGTGGTGAGCGCTTATCGGGGGGCGTCGACGTACACATTGAGCATTGGGCGCGAGGCGATTGCGATCCCGCAAGCGTCGTCGCTGAGTTTGTCGGCCGATTTCGTGCCTGGAGAGATCATTGTTGCGTACACGGATACGGCGGTTGTCTCGGGTCTGCCGTCGCAAACCGGAAGCCGGCTGCGTGCGCTCGGGATGACGCGATCTAGCCAGGGTTCGCCGTTGGCCCGCGAACTCATCGTACTCGGTGACGCGCAACAACGTCGCGCGCGCTTCCAAGCACTAAATCTCAAGGACAGCTGGCCCGACCTGGGTGGCGAGCAACCGAACCTGAAGCTGGATACATTGCGTTTCGCCAAGTGGCTTGCTGCCCAACCAGATGTGCGTTACGCGGAACCGAATGTGCGCCGACGCCTCTTGTTGGTGCCGAATGACGAGTACTACGACCGCCAATGGCATTATCCGTTGATCAATCTGCCGGCGGCCTGGGAGCTGACCCAGGGTGATGGCGCGATCACGGTGGCAGTGATTGATACCGGTATTTTGCCCGATCATCCGGATCACCCGGTGGGCCTGGCTTTGGCGGACAGCTACGACTTTATCTCCGATCCCGTGATTGGCAATGATGGTGACGGGCGCGATCCCGATGCGACCGATCCCGGCGACCAGGTCTTAATTGGTCGAAGCAGTTTTCATGGCACACATATTGCTGGAACGATTGCGGCGGCAACCGATAACGCCGAGGGCGTCGCCGGCATTGCGCCACAAACTCGGGTCATGGTGCTCAGAGCGTTGGGTTTAGGCGGTGTGGGAGAGGATTTCGATTTTGCCGAGGCCATTCGTTATGCCGTTGGCTTGCCAAACGTGACGGGTCGGTTGCCGAGCCAGGTCGCGAGCGTGCTCAATCTGAGTTTTGGCGGGACCGCCAGTTCCCAAACCTTGCAGGAAGCGGTGCGAGATGCCTATGCGGCGGGTGCGGTCATGGTCGCTGCCGCTGGGAATGGCGGCGATACCGTGGAAAACTATCCGGCGGCCTATCCGGAAGTGTTGGCGGTCAGTGCCATTGGACCCAATGGGGAATTGGCGGGTTATTCGAGTCGCGGATCGGCACAGAACGCGTGGATCGATCTGGCCGCGCCGGGCGGTGACAGTCGTTACGATATGGACGGGGATGGTTTCAAGGACGGTGTGTTGAGTACAACAGGAAACGATCCCGGACTTCGCGGAGTGGCGCCGGGTTACGAGTTTCTCGAAGGGACGTCCATGGCAGCGGCGCATGTTTCTGGCGTGATCGCATTGATGGCGGCTGTTGCCCGTGGCATGGATGTGCCGTTTGGGCCTGCGCCCGTTTCGTCTTGGCTGCAAGCCGGATGGCTCACCGCCGACATCGGTGCGCTCGGGCATGACCCGACGTATGGTTACGGCATGATCGACGCCTATCTCGCGGTGCGTGCGGTGACGGGCAACGAGATCGAGTTACCGCCGGTGCTGCAAACCATGCCGCTGATCGTTAATATGGGTTCGGTGGATGACACCGCGTTTGTGACGGTGCGCAATGTTGGCGGTGAGGCGGATGATTTTGCGGTGACGGATGTGACCAGCGATCAGCCCTGGCTCGGTGCCGTCCCAGCGGATGTGAGTGCGGCCGGGTTGGGCACGTATCGAGTCACGGTCGCGCGCGATGAGTTGCCGAGTCAAGGCTTTTTTAGCGGGCGACTGACCTTTGTGAGCAACATGGAGGCCAGCACGCAAGTGACGGTGACGCTGCAACAAATGACTTTGTCCACCCGTAGCGATCTCGGCTTCATTTATGTTCTGCTGGTCGATAGCACCACCGGGTCCGTGGCGGCGCAAGTGCAGGGGAACGCAACCGATGGGCAATTGGCTTTTTCGTTCAATGAAATACCGTTCGGTAGTTATTGGTTGATTGCGGGTAGCGATATGGATAACGACGGCTATATCTGTGAGGCGGGCGAGGCCTGTGGCGCGTATCGAACGGTGGCACGATTGAGTCCGATCTTGGTCGACCAAGATCGGACTCGACTCGATTTCACCGGGCGTTTCGGTGTGGAATTAACCGAACGCAACAGTGCCGGTCAGCTTCTGTCCACCATGCCGTCGGTATTGGCGCGAGGAATTGCATTGTTGCCGTGAACGATCGACCGGGGCAACTGCATGGCGTTGCTGGCTTGTGGGTGATCAGTCCTTCGAGGTAGTTAAGGACGACGAACGCTTTGCTCACGAATGCTACGGATGACCACGAGTGCTGAGGTTTGACCTCGGTGTTCAGGATGTTGGCCGGTCCGCGGGTCCATTCGACCGACAGCGCCGGAGAAATCGGTCGCCTGGCGACCAGACCAACGACGAAAGCTTCGTCTATAATCGATGGTAGCAATCGTTTCATCGGTTCTTGCGTCCCTCCCCCTGCGGGGAGAGACGCAGCAGACGCATTCTGCGAAAACTTTTGCAATAATGACTAAGTCATTTAAAGGCAAAGCAGGCGGTTTGCCCTGGAGCCGGGCGCGGCGGGGCGCCAGGGAAAACTGCTTCGCTTGACTGACGCCGGTTTGAGTCATCGTGACGTTATGTGGTTAGGGAGGCGAGAAAATGATCAGCATGAACAACGATAGTGCGACTATCACTACGCAAAGTTATCTTGAGCGTGTTCGCCAGCAGCAAGAAACGGTAAATGAGCGGCTGGTTTCTGGGCAACGTATCAACAAGGCAGCCGATGATGCGGCCGGCCTTGCCATCGCGATGAAAATGGCGGCGGAACTGGCCGGTGGCGAGCAGGGTTATCGCAATCTGAACGACGCGGTGTCGATGGCACAAACGGCGGACGGTGCGCTTGGTAACGTCAGTGATTCATTGCAGCGGATGCGAGAATTGTCGGTGCAGGCATCGAGCCCTTTGCTAAACCCAAGCGACCGCGGTGCGTTACAGTCGGAAGTGTCGCAGTTGCAAGCACAACTGGGGGAGACCCTGAATCAAGCGGGGTTCAATGGCGTCAATCCCCTTGCCCAAAGTGGCACCCTCGCGTTTCAACTCGGTGGCGCGAACCAATCGGTGGAAATGAGGACGTTCGACGCGGCCGGCGAGCTCGGCAAACAGGGAACCAATACGATCGACATCGGCAGTGAAGCGGGTGCAAACAGTGCGATCGCGATACTCGATTCAGCCATGGCGTACGTCAGCGATGTTCGCGGTGAATTTGGAGCGACGCTGAATCGGTTCGATTCGGCCGCGCGTCACTTGCAGGGATCAAACAACAATTTGGCGGAATCGAAGAGTCGCATCATGGATGCGGACTACGCCCGCGAAAGCACCGAGCAGGCCCGCACCATGATTTTGGCAAACGTCGGTAACGCGATGCTCGTTCAGGGTAACAAGGCGATGGCCGCCGGCGTTGCGAGCTTGCTCGGCTAAGCGATGGCGGAATTTAGCGCCAATCCGGCGGTTGGAGATAGCTTCGATAATCTATTCTGTTTTCAACGACAGGCACGTAATTGTCGAGTATGCGGCAGATCGCCTCTTGGGTTTCGGGTGGATGCTCCATGAAACGCAAGGCCAGGTGCCGCTGGTGGCGCCGCACGACGGTGGAGGACACAATGCCGATGCCGCTGTCTAGCCGAAATGCGGCGCGAACCGTTGCCGTAACACTCAGTTGCTCGGCGTCGTCGGTTTCCACGAGCATGCCGTCATGGCTTAAGTCGAGCATTCGTCCCGGTAGCAAGCGATTGCCCGTTTCGTTGCTGTGTAACATGACTTGACGATCGACGGGGACACGCCTGCTGTTGCGGTTGTCGAGGTGCATGGGTAGGCTTCTCCTTTGGGTCAGGATGGATGCGCTGGGTCGCGTGCGGATGCGCTGATGGTTCGATTGATGATAATCAAAGTTCGATCGAACGCAATACGTAGTCGTGCGGATTTGTTGGAATGAAGGCGCGCCGGGTCGGGTTGGCGGACATAGCGGGGTCTTAAGTCAGGTCGTTTGTTCGATCGGGTCGCCCAGGCCGGTCGACGGCCCAGTGAAGCGGAGTCAAGGTCGGGTGGGTCGAGCGAGGCGAAACCCACCCTGCTGTCGGGATCTTAGGCGTGGCGTGATTTCTGCCTGGGAAGATAAAGGTCGGTAATCGTACCCGCGAACATTTCCGCGGCGAAATTCAGTGTTTCCGAGAGAGTCGGGTGGGGGTGGATGGTTAACCCTAGATCCTCGGCATCGGCACCCATCTCGATCGCAAGGGTGGCTTCGGCGATCAGATCGCCCGCGCCGACGCCGACAATGCCGGCGCCGAGCAGACGACCGCTGTTCGGGTCCAACAGCAATTTGGTCAACCCCTCGCTTCGCCCGATACTCAATGCGCGACCACTGGCTGCCCAAGGAAAACTCGCTTTCTCGTAAGGAATGGCTTGCGCGTTGGCGAGTGTTTCGGTGAGGCCGACCCATGCGATTTCCGGATCGGTGTAAGCGACCGACGGAATGAGACGATCATCGAAACCGGATTTGAGGCCGGCGATAACCTCGGCTGCCACTTTGCCTTCATGAGTGGCTTTGTGGGCCAGCTGGGGTTGGCCGACGATGTCA
>CAZWQC010000226.1:0-4908 GCA_964635785.1 uncultured Ectothiorhodospiraceae bacterium | reverse complement strand
AGCGCAAAACCGCGCCGGGGTATCGTGGCTTCGTGATGCAGGCATCACCGGACGTGACCTTGGAACAAGACCTGGCGCGCCGCGACCTGACGATCAATGCCATGGCAATGACCCTCGATGGCCAATTGATCGATCCCTACGGCGGGCAGGCCGATCTGGCGGCGAAGACCTTACGTCACGTTTCCGCCGCGTTTATCGAGGATCCGGTGCGGATTTTGCGGGTCGCACGTTTTACCGCCCGTTTTGCTAACCTTGGGTTCTTTGTGGCGGAGTCGACCCGTGGTTTGATGGCGGATATGGTGGCGGCGGGGGAGGTGGATGCGCTGGTACCGGAACGGGTCTGGCAGGAGTTGACCAAAGCCTTGGGCGAGCCGACGCCGTCCGCGTTTTTCATCGAGTTACGTGAGTGTGGGGCGTTGCGGGTGTTGTTCCCGGAAATCGATGCCTTGTTCGGAGTGCCTCAGCCGGTGCGTTATCATCCGGAAGTCGATACCGGTGTGCATACCTTGATGGTGGTCGATATGGCCGCGCAATTGAGCGCGGAATCGGTGGTTCGTTTCGCCGCGCTGGTGCATGATTTGGGCAAAGGCGTGACGCCGCGTTCGGCCTGGCCAAGTCATCCCGGGCACGAAGCAGCGGGTGTTCCCCTAGTGGATGCCCTGTGTGATCGTTACAAAGCGCCAAATCAGTGGCGGGAACTAGGGCGGTTAGTCAGCCGCTATCATCTGCATTGTCACCGGATTGCGCAGTTGCGTGCAACGACGGTCCTCGACATGCTCAGTGCGTTGGACGCTTGGCGCCGGCCGGCGCGGTTTGCGCAGTTCTTGTTGGCCTGCGAGGCCGACTATCGGGGACGCGGTGGTTTAACCGAGCGGGCGTATCCGCAGGCCGCGTGCATGCGCCGATTGCGGGATGCGAGCGCTGCGGTGGATGCGGCGGCATTGGCGGCGCAGGGCCTGCGTGGCGCGGCGATTGGCGAGGCATTACGGGGGCAACGTTTGGCGGCGGTACGCGCGGTCATGCACTCGGCATGAGGTGGTGGTTCGCGCAAGGTTGCAAACGAGCCGTCGTTGGCGGTGAAAGCAACGCGAATGCGCCGAAACCGGTTTCCAGGTAGCGTGTATTCCCTCGAGCAATCGCAGGAGGAGGATTTTTCCGGACTTGGGATAAGTCACGCAAAGACAGCAGGGGTTCGTGACACGATCGCATGAGCCAATCCCATTGATGGTGACGAAAGTATTTGCAGATTAAGGCTGCTGCGCTGCGTCCCCGGCAGGAGCAGGGGCGGAGTGACTGATGAAACGATTGGTATCACCGGAGATTGACGAAGCATGGGCGAAATTGTTGTAGTGGGTGCCGGTATTTCTGGGCTGGCGACTGCTTGGTTTTTGCATGAGCAAAGGCATTCGGTGCGGGTGCTGGACGCGGGACCGGTCGTTGGCGGTACCATGCAAAGCCGGCTAGCAGAGGGTTTTTTGACCGACGGCGGCCCGAATTCGACCCTGTCACGGGGGGGCGCGTTGGAGGCTTTGATCGATGGGGTCGGGCTGCGAGAGCAACGGGTTGAGGCCAACAAGATTGCGAAAAACCGTTACATCGTGAAACGCGGTAAGCTGCGGGCGTTACCCAGCGGGCCCGGTGGTTTTTTGTCGACCCCATTATTCAGTCCGTATGCCAAGTTGCGGTTGTTCTTCGAGCCCCTGGCGGGGCGAGCGCCCGAAGATGAAACGGTGGCCGCGTTCGTGCGGCGGCGGTTGGGCAAAGAATTTCTGGACTGGGCGATTGATCCATTCATTTCTGGGGTTTATGCAGGCGATCCCAATCGTCTGTCGGCGCGTGCAGCGACCGCGAAAGTCTATGCGTTGGAAGCGGAGGCGGGTTCGCTGATTCTCGGTGCGATCAGGCGCATGCGACAAGGCCGAAAGGCCGGGCCAACCCCGCGGGGGCAGCTGATTTCGTTCTTGGACGGGATGCAAGCCTTGCCGTTGGCGATCGCCGCACAGTTGGGCGAGCGCGTTCACACCGATTGCCCGGTCCAGGCGATCGTACCCCAGGCGGGAAAATGGGAAGTGCACACGGCAAATGCAAGATTCACTGCGGAACGGGTGATATTGGCGACGCCAGCAGCGGCGGCGGCTGAGCTGCTTGCCCCATTGGCGGAGGATGCGGCGGCGGCATTACGGGAAGTGCCTTATCCGCGGGTGGCGGCGATTGCGTTGGGATTCCGTCGTGAGCAGGTGGCGCACCCACTCGATGGCTTCGGTGTATTGATTCCGAGTCGAGAAGGTCGGGACACGCTTGGGGCGCTGTTTTCGTCAAGTCTGTTTCCGCGGCGCGCGGATGAAAACCACGTGTTATTGACAGCCTTTATCGGCGGAGCGCGTAACCGAAAGGTGGCGACCCTCGAGCAAGGTCAGTTACTGGAAATCGTGCTGGCCGATCTCGGTGTCTTGCTGGGAATTCGCGGTGATCCGGTGTTTGTCCGTGTGACGGATTGGCCCGCGGCCATACCCCAGTACGAACTGGGTCATCTCGATCGGGTGGCGCGGGTTGATGCCGCGCTTGCGACGCTGCCCGGGTTATCTGTGCGAGCGAATTGGCGAGACGGGATTTCGGTGACCGACTGTGTCGCCAATGCCAAGCAGCTAGCGGATGCGATCGCCAGCACTTGAGCAGTGGACCCGATGGGGTCGTTGGACTGATGCGCTCGTGGGGTATGGCCTAAGACGAGTGGCTAATGGGTTGTGGAATCGTTTGCTCTCGTTGCGACTTGGACTAGCCGATGACCGTGGATACGATACTTGTGATCGGATTGCTGGCCGGTCTGTTGTGGTTTTGGTTGACCGAGATGCGTGCCCGGGAGCGGGCGATTGCGGCAAGTCAATGGGCGTGTCGGCAAGTCGATGCCCAATGGTTGGATCAAAGCGTGGCCTTGACTCGGATCGGTTGGCTGCGGGCCGACGGTTCCATATGCATAAAGCGTCAGTACAGCTTCGAATTCAGTCAGGATCGGCTGACGCGGCGGCATGGGCGGGTTATTTTAGTTGGCGAGCGGATTGCGAGCGTACAGGTCGATGACGTGAGTGGGGCTACGTTGATTTTGCATCGAGGATGAGTGCACAAGGACGGCGGTGCATGGCAATGGAAGGTTGGGCTGGATGCGCTTAATCATCTATCGATTAATTCCGGCGCCCCTTTCCCCGCGGGGGAGGAGCGCAGCCGCTTTTGTTTGCAGAAATGTTGGCAACAATTAATCAATAGCGTTGTATGGGGCAATGACCAAGTATGGCTTCTGAGTTAAAAGTTAGTACGCGCCTGACGATGGGTTTCGGCTCGGTTCTTGTGCTCATGGCAATTATCGGCATTGTGGGGATTTGGAATGTCGTTAAGCTGCGGGATAGTTTGAATGACATCGTCGATGATAAATTTGCAAAAACGGTTTGGGCAAATCATGTCATCGATTCGGTTAATGCCATTTCCGTCGCGATGCGTGAATTACTGGTCATGAAAGAAGAGGCGGACCGCGCCATCGAATTCGAGACGATCGATCAAGCGCTCGATGCAGCAACTGGCAACATCGAGCGACTGCAGGCAGCCATTACCACCGCGGCCGGGGTGGAACGCTGAAACAAGCTGCTCGAGGCCCGAAAACGATTTGCTGTCCACTACGCCGAGCTCGTGCCATTGATTCAGTCTAACGCCAAAGCTCAGGCGGTAGCCCTATTGCAACGAGAGGTCCGGCAAGCGGAGCAGGATTATCGGGTCGCGATTGCGGCGCTGATCGATGACCAAGGCGAGTTGATGAAAAAGGCGGGAAGTAGCGCTCGTCAACAGACTGGGCTTGCGGTGTCGTTGATTGTGGGCAGCGGACTGGTTGGTTTGCTGTTTGCGGTTGGGATCGGGTTGTGGATCGCCAGCAAACTGTTCAAACAACTCGGCGGGGAACCGGCGTATGCCGCGGCGGAAGTCAGGGCGCTGGCCCAAGGTGAGTTCGAGCGGCAGATCCAACGGCGTTCGGGTGATGACAGCCGTTTGCTGGCCGCATTAAAAGCGATGCAGTCATCCTTCAAAAAGTTTGCCAATGCACAAATGGAGTTGGCAAGAGCACATCGCGACGGTTGGATCTGGCAAACCATGGATGCCTCGCAATATCGGGGTAGTTTTGCTACGATGGCGACCGAAATCAATGAGTAGGTGCGAGGCCACCTCGATACCAAGATGGAGGTTGTCGCACGGGTTTGCGAGTATGCCAAAGGTGATTTCTCTGCCGATATGGAGGCACTGCCGGGAGACAAAGCCAAAATTTCCGATGCGGTTCGTGGCGTAAAAGTCGCGTTGCTAGGCCTTGGGGAGGAAATCAAGGTGCTGGCGAACGCGGCGGCACAAGGTGATTTTGCCAAGCGAGGCCAGGCGGATCGGTTCGAGTTCATGTATCGCGATATGCTCGTCGATCTGAATCAATTGGTCGAGAATTGCGATGTCGGCTTTCGGGATATCATACGAGTCGCCAAAGCCCTCGCGGAAGGCGACTTGACGCAGTCGATCGACCAGCGCTATCCAGGTGTGTTTGGGGAAGCGACCGCCTCGATCAACGAAACTGTGCAGAAACTGCGTGTCCTCGTTGGCGAGATCAAAGAAGCCGTCGATTCCATCGCGACTGCGGCGCGGGAAATTGCGTCGGGTAACCAGAACCTGTCGCAACGCACGGAGGAACAAGCGGCGAGCTTGGAAGAAACCGCGGCCAGCATGGATGAGTTGACCTCGACTGTGAAGCAGAACGCAGCGAACGCCGGTCAAGCGAATCAGTTTGCTGTGTCGGCAGCGGCAGTTGCCGACAAGGGTGGCGAGGTGGTCCGGGGCTCGGTGGTCACGATGAGCGACATCGCCGCTGCGTCGAGTAAGATTTCC
>CAZWQC010000225.1:4287-4927 GCA_964635785.1 uncultured Ectothiorhodospiraceae bacterium | reverse complement strand
TGCTGGTTGTGGTGCTCGTTGTGGTGCTGGTTGTGGTGCTGGTTGCGGTGCTGGCACGATCGGTGTCACATCGTTGGCTGGAACCGGTTGCGGTATTGGCTGTGGTCGGCCCTGATCAACCGCACAACCGCTTATTTCGACAATCGTCAGCCATAGGCACAGACAAACGGTGAGCCGCCCGATCAGCAAACGATCAATCGCGCCAATCGGATTGTCGGTGGCCGCATAAATGGTCATGCCGTCGCCCACTCGAAACTCAGGATCACCAATACTCCCTGGCGGTCGGCGAGTTCCAGTCCTTGTGGCCGTGCGTAGTGGTTAAACAGGAGCGGTACGACCGGTAAACCGGTAGGCGCCGCCGCCAGCTGGACAGGACGTTCCAAGTGCTCGAATGTGCTCCGGTCGTCCAAGCCAGCCAACGATTCACCGACTACGGTGACGATTTCATCGCGGCGTTGGGCGTGGGCAAACAGGTTGATTTTCTCGCTGCCGATTGGGGTTCGGAGGAAGCATTCGTTGCTGTCAATGCCGAGCCCGGAGCGATCGCCGGGCAAGTAGCGGTCGGCCTGGTTTTCCAATGCGTCGCCGAGACTGCGCGACAAACCCCCAACCTTTGGTTCCAGACTGTCAATTTTCTGCG
>CAZWQC010000225.1:0-4277 GCA_964635785.1 uncultured Ectothiorhodospiraceae bacterium | reverse complement strand
GGTGATCGGTGTGCGCTTGCGATTCGGTCAACGCCTGGCGTATCCCAGCCATACGGTTTTCGCTGGTTTGCGCCAGCTTCGCGAAGCGCGAATCCACGCGAACTTGCATGTCGTTGAACTCCCCTAGCATTGTTAGCAACCTTCCCTCGAAGCGACGGTTGGCTTGCACTTGCGCTACCGCCAGTTCCTCGAAACGCCGATCCACTGCCTCGCCGGATTTCGCAAGGCGCTCCAAGCGTTGGTCAATCCGATCCTGGGCCTGTGCGATGCGTTCGACGATGGCCTTGAGTTCACCGAAATCACCGGTTGGCGAGCTCATTTCCCGTTGGTGCTCAATTTCGTGCAGGATCGGCAGAGCACTTTCTGCAAGTCTGGGTTAAACGACTCGGTCATACGAATGATGTCAGGATGAGAAAGCAACGAATTGACTCGATCTCTTTGTCACTGGGCGCCCATTATCCGGGTCGAACAGCGAATGGTCAATCACCTGCTCGTCGCCTGACTTGCGCGATCCGTCCGGCCAAGCAGAAATCAGCCCGGTACAACGGCCTGGTAGACGGCGAGCAGTTTGGTGATCGATTCAGACCAAGTAAACGACTGGACATGACGTCGGCCAGTATCGGCCAGTCTATCGGTCATTCGGTCGCTTTCGACAAGTTCGCGCAGTGCCCTGGCCCAGGCGCTCGGATCGTCCGGCTCGACCAGCCAAGCCGTTTCGCCGTGAGTGACAAGCTCCTCAACCAAAGGCAACCGCGATGCCACCAGCGGACATCCGCTGGCGAGATACTCCAAGATTTTCAAGGGGCACGCTCCCTGCAATCGATTGCGTCGGCAGTTTGCCAACGGGGCGATGGCCAGGTGAGCGCGAGTCAATATCCGTGCAAGCACGTTCACCGAAACAGCCGGCTGCAGCAACACCCGATCGCCGACACCCAAACGCTGGGCCAGCCGCACCAGCCGCCCACCTTCCCCCCGTTCGCGCGGACCGATCAAGCGCAAAACGATCGGTGGGGGGAGTTCCGCCAATGCGGTAATAGCGGTATCCACGCCTTGCCATGAGTGAAAGGATCCTTGGTAGGCAATTTCGCCAAAGGCAGGTTGTCTGGGTTTTTGCCAGGCAACGAGATCGACACCGTTTGGAATCACCGTGACCGTGCGGTTCGTCCTATTTGTCAGCCACGTTGCGGTTAATCGGCTTGGCGTAATGATGGCGTCGACTGCCTGCAGCACCGCGTCTTCGCGTCGGCGCAATTTGTCGATCAGTCCAGGGGAGTTTTGCAAATCCGGGTAGTTTTCCGGCCATTCCACACTCGGCAATCCATTGACTTCGAACACTAACGGTGGCCGTTGCTGCCACTGGGTCAGTGGTAATCCTTCCCAGGGCGAGCGGAAATGGATCAAGTCGTAACGACCGCTACGAGCGTAAGCCAAGACGTGCTCGCCAAACGCCACAGCGCGGGCCACAGTATTTTCACAGGGTGGTGGCGGGGGTAAAAAGCGGATAGGTGCCTGAGGCAAGGTGACCGAAGCATCGGTGAGTACGCAAACGTCGACACGGTGCCCTGCAGCGTGCAATCCATGAGTAAAGGCCAGAATGTGGCGACTGGCGCCTTTGGGAGCGGGTACGCGATCAAACGCCGCATACAGGATACGCAACACGGGTTAGCGCCAATGCCGATGTTGCCACTCAAGCCAGCGCAGGCGCCAGGGTCCGCTGTCGATGATGGCTTGTATTCGTTTGTTAGACTGTAAAAACATATCACAAGACTGGCAAGCAGGTAACAGCGGTGGCGCGGCTCGGCGTAAATTGGTAAACGTCTTACCGTGCCAAATGGAGGTAAAAGACGCCTCGTTGAGATTGCCTAAGATGGTCTCCCGCGATGCCATGCAACATGGCCGCACGCCCCCGGCATGATCGATCAACGCATGCGCGAACGGAGCATAACAGCGATGTGTTCGGTAATAGCCACGGGCATACCCGCCAGCCTGACCCGAGACGATCGCTTGCCGACCACGGCCGAACGGATAAGCTGCCGCGCGTCGGCTGAGCACACCGTAGCGTCGTCCGAGTTTCGCCAGCAGCGGCGCAACTTTCGCGTTGAACTCGGCGATTTCGGTGCCATTCAATCCGCGCAGGTCGGATTCTTGTGCGTCGACTGGAATTAAATGCAGTCTAGCTGCGCCGAGCGTCGCCGCCAAGGCTGGCAGGTTTGGTAAACCGCGAAAGTTGACCGCCATGACCAGCACGTTCAACCGTACTCGTCCCGCCGGCAAGCGCCGCGACATATGTTCGATCGCCGCCGTGGTCTTGTCGAAACAACTGCGTTGTCCACGAATGAGCTCATGAATCGCTGGATCGGCGCTATCGAGGGAGATATTGATTCGGGCCAAGCCCGCGTCGGTCAACCGTTGCGCCCGGGCGGCATCGATCAACGTTCCGTTGCTTGTCATCGATACCCGCATTCCACGCCCGCTGGCGCGGGCGATCAAGGTCTCGAGGTCCGGATGCAAGGTCGGCTCACCACCCGTCAAGTGCAGTTTTTCGCAACCAAGGTCGGCGAGTTCTTCGATCACATCCAACCACGCCCTTGTGGAAAGCCCGTGCCGTTCTCGCTCGCGCCAATGCTGACACATCCCGCAGCGCAGGTTGCAGGGCCAGACCAGCTTGATCTTGACGTACATCGGCCGAAACGGCTGTGCCGCTTTGACCGCATGGACCAACCGCCGCGCCTCGGCGGCCAACAAACGCATGTCATGCATGGGCGAGGAGCCAAATCAGCGATCTGCTCAACTGCGGTGTCGCAGGCAGGCGAGCGAGGTTGGTAAGCCGATCGCCAGCAATCGCCACATCTTGCCTGTTGCTATCCTGCTCACTGTCCGCCATCTCGGTCGCGTGGAACGATGAGTCCTGTGATCGATGGTTGCAAAAGTCACCGGAGTCCGTCAATGAACCACGAGCGTATGCTGCGAGTGACCAAAACGCAAGGTGCTTCGGGATTGTGCAAAACGCCCAGGGTAGCCGATTAAAAACACTAGCGCATGGCTTTACTTCGCCTGTTGCCGGGTGGGCAACCGACGACGCAGTCAGGTGCGCTTGGTATTGTAGTCATCGTGAGATGAAGTCTATGCTTTTCGGATTGCGATGGTGTTCCAGCACGAACTAAGGTAAACGGACGACGACGATGACAGTGCTCAGTGAAGTGACGTTGTTTCTCGGTGCGGCTGTGCTCGCTGTGCCAGTATTCAAGGCCCTCGGGCTGGGGTCGATCCTCGGCTATCTTGCAGCCGGTTTGGTGCTTGGGCCCTATCTGTCCGGTCTGATCTCCGATCCCGATAAGATTCTCCATTTCGGTGAACTCGGTGTGGTCTTCTTGCTGTTCCTGATCGGCTTGGAATTGCAGCCAAAGCGCCTCTGGCGTATGCGCCACCAGGTATTCGCCTTGGGTTCGGTGCAGCTTTTTGGGAGCGGTTTGCTGTTGTCGAGTGTCGGCCTGGTGCTGGGGATGGCGATTTTACCGGCGCTGGTGTTGGGCTTGATTCTCGCCTTGTCGTCGACTGCGTTCGCTTTGCAAATTCTCGCGGAGCGCCACCAATTGGCGACACGACACGGACAGGCGGCTTTCGCGATCTTGTTGTTTCAGGATCTGATGGTCATCCCATTGTTGGCGCTGTTACCGTTGCTGAATCAAGAACTGGTCCCGAGCGGTTCCTTGATTTGGTGGGATGCGGGACGTGCCTTGCTCGTCGTCGTTGCAGTGATCGTTGTCGGCCATTTCATCGTTCCCGGATTCCTGCGATTGGTCGCGCGCAGTCAAGTGCGCGAGATATTTACTGGGGCGGCGCTGTTCGTCGTGTTGGGCGCCGCGATGTTGATGGATTGGGCGGGTTTATCCATGGCCTTGGGTGCTTTTCTGGCTGGGGTCCTGCTGGCTGAGACGGCCTATCGGCATGAATTGGAAGCCAACGTTGAGCCCTTTAAGGGCTTGTTGCTGGGTCTGTTTTTCATCGCTGTCGGCATGGTCGTCGATGTGCCACTGGTGCTTGCGAAATGGGGACTTGTCCTTGGCTTGGCGGCGTTGCTGATGGTCATCAAGTTTGTTGTGATCGCCGTGTTGGGGCGAGTTTCGGGGATGCCGAAAGTCACCGTGATGCCATTGGCGGCGGTGTTGGCCCAAGGGGGCGAGTTCGACTTCGTGCTGTTGAGCGCTGGTGTGGCGGCCGGGGTGATCGACGCCGAAGCGGCGAGTTTGTGCATTGCGGCGGTGACGGTTTCCATG
>CAZWQC010000224.1:0-4927 GCA_964635785.1 uncultured Ectothiorhodospiraceae bacterium | reverse complement strand
GCTTGTTCGACCTGGGCTGCCGATTGGTTGACCGCGGTCCAGCGACTATAAACATTCGCCCCCCGCTCCACTTGCGGATCGCCATAACCCATCACATCCCCGGCCTGACGGGTAAACATCTTGTCGAACAGCGACGGAATACCCATACCCGGCAGTTGTTGCACGCTTTCCGTGGTGGGAGCGCGTAGCTCCCGATCGTATTGGATCTGCGCATTACGCAGCGCATACTGCGCGTTGCGCAGGCTGGCCACGGCCGACCGACGCCGCGCGAGAAGATCGTCTTCGTCGATCGCCGCAATCAAATCACCTGCTGCAAAGCGATCTCCTTCTTCGCCGGCGAGCATATCGATACGCCCCGGAATCTGCGCCGACAAGGTCACTTCCTTGTAGGGAATGACGGTCCCACCCACGACGACTTCACCACGCTCCTCGATCGTATCGACAGTGATGACCCGCGGTTGAGCCGCTTGACCCAGCCCGGTTGCACACAACCACAAGCCGCCGACACAACAGACCAGAAGCCATCGGTAAGGCAACGATCGAGGGCTGATGACCGTCCGTTGGAGCACACCTTGCGCAAGGTTGCGCCCTTGGCAAGGTTGCCGATGCTGCCCAAATAAAGAATTCGATCGACTCGGTTTCATTCTCTACCCTCGAAGCGGTTGCACCGGCCATCGGTAAGCCGTCGGCTGATGCACAATTGATAACGCGCAAATGGCGGAGCCAAATCATAACCAATCACAACGCCAAGGCATACCACCCGCGACGATTTCTTGCCTCAATCGCTTGAGTCGGGCAAACACGCCAATCACAACGGCTTGCACCGGCATAACCGAAATCGCTAACGTTAAGCACTCGATCCACCTAGCCTGAGCAAAGCCCTTGCCTGAATCCACGCCGTCCCCTGCCGTCGAGTTTATCGACCGAACACAAGATTTGCTTGCACTCGCCGATCGCATCCAGGGCAACCCCTGGCTGGCGATGGACACCGAGTTCATCCGCACCCAAACCTTTTTCCCGAAACTCTGTTTGGTTCAGGTTGCGACGAATGACGTCTTGGCATGTATCGATCCGCTCGCGATCGCTGATTTGACTCCCTTGGTTCCGGTGCTCTGTGACCCACAAACCGTTAAAGTGTTGCACGCCGCCGAACAAGACATCGAAGCCATTGTGCATCAACTCGGACTCGCACCCACACCGGTATTCGATACCCAGCTTGCCGCGGCCGTGCTCGGACACGGCGATCAACCCGGGTATGCCCGGCTAGTTCAACATTTCACCGGCGTCGTGCTCGACAAATCGCAGACACGCACCGACTGGTCCCAACGACCGCTGCTGCCGGAACAAGTCGCCTATGCCGCCGACGACGTCCGTTACTTAGGCGAAATCTATCGCATTCTTGCCGCGCAACTGTGCTCACGCGGGCGACTCGATTGGCTGAGAAACGACTTTCACACCTTGTCGCAACTGACGCATTATCAACCGAATCCGGAAACGGCATGGCGCCGAATCAGCGGTCTCAATGGCTTTCGCCCGCAGCAGTTGGCAGTTGTTCATGCCTTGGCGGCATGGCGAGAACGCACGGCCATTGCGTTGAATCTGCCACGTAAGCGGGTGATGTCCGACGAGGTGCTCATCGTTCTGGCGCGCCATCCTCCTCGCTCGATCCAACAACTGAATCGTCAATCTGGTCTTGGCGAGTCGACCCGTTCATGTCACGGCGAACAAATTCTCGCCGTTGTCGATCAGGCGTTGCAGTCGCCGGCAACCAGCTGGCCTGCGAGTAAACCCTATTCCCCGCCGGCAGCCGACACCGAAATCTTGACCGATGCGGCTATGGCGATCCTTCGGCTGTGCGCGAAAACCCACGATCTCACACCGCGCATGCTCGCAAGCCGCCGACAAATCGAGCGGCTAATACAGGGCGAACGCAACATCGCCCTGCTCAACGGTTGGCGTTACCACGTCGCCGGCCGCACGCTCGAACGTTTTTTACGCGGGGAGCTAACGTTATCGATTCAGCGCGGACAAGCCCGATTACACGAACAAACCTCAGCCACCCACCATAAAATCAGTGAATAACACATCCTTGACCGGGGCGTGACCGATAAATCGTACCAGCCCCTCGTTGACGGCTTTCACCAATTCTTCGCGAAGCTCATAGCGCTTGGAGACGTCGCGCAACGCGTCAACCGGACGACCCGCCAGCGAAACAATCAGCCGATCGCGGACAATCGCCATCTTTTCGGCAACTTCCGCCATATCGCCTTTCTCGCGCACTTCCAGTTGAAGTTCGACGCGGGCATAGTAGCCTGGCGTTTCACCGACGTTGACGATGATCGGCTGCACCGCAACGAATGGAAACTCATCATCGGCCCAAGCTGACAATGAACAAAGCAACAACAACACAAACCCAGCGAACGTTTTTGCTTGCATTTTACCCCCACTTGAATATCGTCTTAACGAAACACCGGTACCGCTGCGGTACGGCCCACGATCGACTCGGCACCTAGACGGCGTTGATGACGACCAGAGTACCCAGCGCGTATCCTGGTGTCTATGCCAACGTTGAGAGTACCGTGTCTGCATGATCCTGACTCCGCCATGACATACGCTAGCGAAAACAGCAAAGGGCTGAAAAGCCGGCTTGCCGAACACGGCTTTATTACCAACGATGACTACGAGTACTCAATCCGGTGCTTTTTGAGCGCGCGGATTGCCCACTTGCGTTGCCTGAACATCGTGGGTGACGGCGGACGTCGCAAGACGGCGTTTTGTCAAGCATTGGCAAAAGCCATTGGACTTGAACACGTCCTTTATCACGAGTTCTTTGGCACACCGCCAACACCAAAGCCGGTGCGGATTCTCCCGGAACCGCACCATGACCAAAACGCCGCCCCCGGCGAGCCACCCGTCAACCCCTTCGATCAGATCATCGGCGAGGCGTGCGCTTTAAGCGAGGGCGAGCCGACCGCACTGATCATCGATCAGCTGCACCAAGCGCCCTTTTTTCGCCACCTCGAGCTTAGCGAGTTCATCCAAACTGGCCAATGGACTGTCGCCGATATGCAATTACGCGCCAATCGGTCACATTTGCATATTTTCTTGATTTCGGACGAACCGTTGTTCCACTCGGTGCAGCAACTGAGTTTCAATCTCTGGATCGGTGCCCGCGAAGCCGCCAGCATCCGACCATCCCCAGCCGAACTCGGCTTAACCGCTGATGCCCAACCGGTCCTTGACGCACTCGCTGAACTATTCGGGCAACTCGAGCTCGCACCTACCTGGTACGAGTACCAACGCTTGATGTTCGACGTCCATGCCAATGTCGTCAGTCTCGACAACCTCAAGACATCGATCTTCGGTTGGATCGAGGATGTCAATCGGCAAACCCTTTACTCCGCGAAGATTCACCGCGTAATGGAAACCGTCTTGGCCCCGGTTCTCGCCGAATACCTCGAAACCAAACTCACTGACGTGGCAAAATAGTCGCGCCACATGGGCCGGTGGAGTCACTGGACCCGGCGGTCTCGATGGGGTATCACCCCCGCTGCAAAAACCAAGGTATTAAGAGGGCTATCCCATGCATACCGACCAAGTCAAACAACTCGTCGTCGCCACCATTCCCGACGCCGAAGTAGACGTCGCAGCCGATGGCAACAACTACGCGGTCACCGTCACCAGTACCGCATTTGTTGGTTTGACAACCGTCGCCGCGCACAAACTCGTCTACGCCGCACTCGACGAACCGATCCGACAAGGTCACATCCATGCCGTACGAATTCGCACCCTCACACCTGATCGTACCGACGACCGCTTAGGTACCTGACCGACCTTGGCGCTTTCAACTCAGGATTTTCACAAGGAACTCGTCGAGACCATCCGTTATCAGGCGTATCTGCGCTATCTGGCGCGAGACCGGACGAATGGCGACCCCGAAACAGACTGGTATGTTGCAGAACTGGAAGTCATCGCGGTCGTCAGCGGTGCACTCGAACCTCTGCAACCAGACCTGCCGGGAACCTTGCCAGCCAACTTCTACCACTCATCCGCGCAACAGGCACGCCATGCTGCCCTCCAAGCAAGCATCGCCCGTGCGCGCATGCTAGCGCAGCCGACGGCATTCGGAACCCGACATTGGCGCCGACCGGGCGCATCTCGGTTAGTCGCATTATGCTTGTTACCGGCACTCTGGTTCGGCAGCGGCACCGGACAGCACACACCCGACGCACCAAAGCACATTGCCACAAACCAAACCACGATCACATCCACCCATACACCCGCGCCGACTGCGCCCAACACGACCGCGGCACCAACGCGATATACCATACAGTTACTCGCGGTGCGCTCACCGGAGCGACTACCGGGGTTTGTCGCAACCTGCCCACTCGACCCGAGTCAACTCAAGATCGTCCACGATAACCACAGCGCAAGCGGTTGGCATTTGCTATGGTTTGGCCAATTCGAGGATTACCGCCAGGCAACGCGGGCTTTGGCGGGATTGCCCTCGTCTTTGTTGGTCAATCGCCCGTTCATTCGTCCGCTCTAGCCGGATCCGCATGCAAGCGCTGTTTCGCCTCTGCCCACAACCGTTCCAACTCGTCCAAGTCACAGTCATCAGGACGTCGACCCCGTTCGGCGAGAACCGTCTCGATATATCGAAAACGCTGCTCGAACTTTCGATTAGCGGTGCGTAAGGCGGTTTCCGGATCGATATGTAAATGCCGGCTCAAATTGACGGCGGAAAACAGCAGATCGCCGATCTCTTCGGTGAGGCGCTCGCGGCTGTAGCCGCCCGCATCGAGTTCGGCTTGCACTTCGGCCAGTTCCTCGGCGACTTTGTTGCGTACCGATTCCACGGCCGGCCAATCGAAACCCACCCTCGCCGCACGCTGCTGAATCTTCAATGCCCGAGTCAGTGCCGGCA
>CAZWQC010000223.1:0-4954 GCA_964635785.1 uncultured Ectothiorhodospiraceae bacterium | reverse complement strand
GAGCCAGGATCAAACTCTTCAGTTTAAATCCAATCAAAACCACGTTAAGCTACTTTTGTGGCAGCTTAATAAGGCAAATTTCTTGCGACGACACAAGAACCCGCACAAACCATCTGACAAGTTTTTAAAGAGCGACGTTTCGTCAAGAACGAAGCGTTTAAGTATAAACTCAAAAATCTTTTTGTCAACCCTGCTCAGAAAAAAAACGATTTTTTTTCGAGCTCCCTTTGTTGTCACCTTTGCGTAACAACAGAAGGGCGTATACTACGCTTTCTCTCCTACCTTGTCAACACTTTTTTTGACTTTTTTTAGGAGACGTAAATTTTGGCGATTCGCCTCTTTCCTACTTGGCAAAGAATCTCTCGCCCGCGCTCGATCACCATTCCTTTGTCATCAACACGATCACCATCCACTCGAACAGCGCCTTGCTCGATCAGTCTAATCGCAGCCGATGTGCTTTCGACCAACTCAACATCTTTTAATATGTTGCTTAAGCGAAACGACCCGTCGGCGGCTGTCTCTAAGTGGAAGGATGGGATCGTATCAGGAAGTTCTCGCTTTTGGAACCGTTGAACGAAAGATTCATGCGATTTTTTTGCTACGACTTCGTCATGAAAACGCGCAACCAATTCTCCCGCTAACTTGAACTTGATATCGCGAGGGTTTAGCTCACCTTGGGTCGCGCCTTCTCGCCAGCGCTCGATATCCACCGACGGTACGTCACTGAGTAACTCCAAGTAACGCCACATGAGATCGTCCGAGATCGACATCACTTTTCCATACATCTCGTCTGGCGCATCTTGAACGGCGATGTAGTTACCGAGTGACTTGGACATCTTCTGGACGCCGTCGAGCCCCTCCAAGATCGGTAATGTCATAATAATCTGAGGGACTTGACCAAATTCACGCTGCAGTTCCCGGCCCACCAACAAGTTAAACTTTTGGTCGGTCCCACCGATCTCGACATCTGCTTGCAACGCGACCGAGTCATAACCTTGAATCAACGGGTAGAGAAACTCGTGAATCGATATCGCTTTCCCACCGGTATAGCGCCGCTGAAAATCGTCTCGTTCCAGCATTCGCGCAACCGTATATCGCGCAGCCAACTGAATCAGATCAGCCGCGTTCATTCGCGCCATCCAGTCGGAATTAAATACCACCGTCGTGCGCTCTGGCTGGAGCAGCTTTTCGATTTGCACCTGGTACGTTTGGGCGTTTGCTTCGACTTCGGCTTTGCTCAATGCAACGCGCGTAGCCGACTTGCCACTTGGATCGCCAATCATGCCGGTAAAGTCACCGATCAGAAACAGGACCTCGTGCCCCATCTCTTGAAAATGCCGAAGTTTGCGTAGTAAAACGGTATGACCGAGATGCAGGTCCGGCGCCGTGGGATCAAACCCGGCCTTGATCCGCAGCGTTCTTCCGGTACGTAACCGTTCTAACAATTCCGTTTCGGCAATAATCTCGACGGTCCCTCGCCGTAGGTACTCGAGCTGCTCTTCCGCTTTCAATCGTTCTTCCCCAAATCGCATCTTTTTGCCATGCTATCCACATCTCTTTAATCAATGCGGTTTGCTACGGCAAAACAATAAGTAATATGATAAAGCTCATGTGATCTATTCGTTTTTCTTGGGCAGCACCCAGTCTATCAAGAAAGGCCAACCCACCCCGGAGTTCTGCTGTGTCCACATTACTCAATCAGCCCAACCGACTCAACAAAGCAATCCAGTCCTCGCCAAACCAGCGAAGAGGTATGCGCGCAAGACTTCCCCGCTACTCATTCCTCCTGCTTGCGTTAGGCGGGGCTGTCTTGGCGATCGTACTCATTATATATTGGATCGAGTTCAACCCGGCCCAGGCAACGCAGTCCACGTCGCCGGTGCGCGATGGCACGCTCTCACCAAACAACCCGCAGTGGATCGCACGCTCGCTCGACCTTCCAAAGACAGCCCCCCAATCCCGCAGCACCCCGGACACTAACTCACTCGTCGAGTCTCCCGCATGGCATGATGTCGTCATTAAACCCGGGAATACACTCTCCGAGTTGTTCAGCAACCTCGGCATTTATCGCGATCTACCGCAACTCACCACCATCGAAGGTGCTCATGAATGGCTCAGCCGCTTGTTTCCAGGCCAGTCGTTACGGTTCGAATTGCACGATCGGCAACTCAAGACACTCATCATCGAGCGCAGTCCGCTTCAACAAGGCCATTTCGTGCGCGCTGGCGATCACTTCGATTTCTACGAAACTCATCGGGAAATCGACCGTCGGTTAGCCTACGCCATCGGCACTATCGAACACTCACTGTTTCAAGCTGGCCACGATGCCGGATTGTCCGATCAGCTGGTTTTGCAACTCGCCCAGATCTTCCGCTGGGATATCGATTTCAATCTCGATCCACGCAAAGGGGACCAATTCGCTTTGGTTTACGAAGTACTCCTCGTCGATGGCGAACCGTTTGACGAGGGTAACATCTTGGCCGCGGAGGTCCATATGCGCGACACAGTCTTCCGTGCTCTGCGTTATCCCATCGCTGACGAGGACGCACATTATTATACGCCGGATGGCCGGAGTCTACGTCGACCGTTTCTGCGTGCCCCGCTGACGTTCACGCGGATCAGCTCGAAGTTCAGCTTGACCCGAAAGCACCCCATTCTCGGATATACTCGGGCTCACCGTGGCGTCGATTATGCGGCACCGACTGGCACCCCCATCAAGGCGGCAGGGGATGGTAAGGTGGACTTTGCCGGCTGGAAAGGCGGGTATGGCAATACCATCGTATTAGCCCACGCCAATGACTACACTACGCTTTATGGCCATTTGTCACGCTTTGCGCGCGGTATCCGGACCGGCAAACGGGTCCGGCAAGGCCAGACCATCGGCTATGTTGGCTCAACGGGGTTGTCCACCGGCCCGCATCTACATTATGAGTTCCGCATCAACGGTGTTCACCAGAACCCTCTAACCGTGAAACTACCCGGATCGCCGCCACTGCCTCTCGACCAACGCGAAGCATTCCGTCGCGCAACGTCCCAGGTATTGGCCCAATTGGAGACCATTAGTCGTTTGCAGATCGCCGATGCCAAGCCGGACTGAGCCCTGGGAGGGCATCTATGCCGGCATCATGACCGGTACGAGCATGGATGCCGTCGATGTCTGCGCGATTGAAATCGCGGTAGAACCACCAATTCGTCTCATCGCGGCGGTTAGTGCCCCCATACCGCCAACGCTAACAACCGCGCTCCATGAGTTGGTCACACCCGGGTATCGAACAACACTCGATCACATCGCAAAATTAGATCATCGACTCGGACGCCTTTATGTCGACGCCTTGACCAAGCTCCTTGTAGAACACGGGATCAACGACACGAGCATTCGCGCGATCGGTAGCCACGGTCAAACCATCGCCCACCACCCCGGCGGCCCATCTCCCTACACGTGGCAAATCGGCGACCCCAATCTCCTCGCCAACGCAACCGGCATCACGGTTGTCGCCGATCTGCGTCGTCGCGACGTCGCCGCCGGTGGCCAAGGCGCCCCCCTGGTACCGCTTTTCCACCAAGCCATCGTGCCCCGACTGACTGATCGGACCCAAATCGTGATCAACATCGGCGGTATCGCGAACATCACCATCATTCCTTCCAACGGCAGTGAACTGCTCGGTTTCGATACCGGTCCGGGCAACACCCTGATGGACCTATGGGCACGGCATACGCTCAAGCAACCATTCGATCGCGACGGCAAACTCGCCGCCAGCGGCCAGATCCATCCCGAATTCTTGGCCAACTGTCTGGCCGACTCCTACTTTTGCGCCCCACCTCCCAAATCCACCGGCCGCGAGTACTTCAATTGGGATTGGTTGCACCAGCAACGGCTCCCTAAGCAACTCTCGTCTCCGGATGTCCAAGCCACCCTGTGCGAGCTAACCGCACACACGATTGCCGATGCAGTCAATCGTCACACACCAACCTGCGCCGACGTTTGGATTTGCGGCGGGGGTTGTTACAATAAGACGTTGATGCAGCGGCTGAGGCATCATCTTGCAGCACACCAGATTGCTGATACGACCGGACTTGGTATACCGCCTGACTGGGTCGAAGCCGCTGCCTTCGCATGGCTAGCTTATCGTGCGGTTACTGGTCAAGTCGGAAATGCGCCAAGCGTCACTGGCGCACAGCGGGCAACCTTGCTTGGCGCGATCTATCCAGGGAAAGCGCGAGAATACTCGATGACAAGAGGCTAACCGCGTTGCTGCTTTTTGGCGACAGGATCGACTTCCCCCCCCCTTCGTGCTTCAAGCGGACTCGAACGCCTTCATCGATCAACCACAAATCCGTGAACCACAATCATGTCTTGCCGATCAACTCATCCCTATCGCACATTGCTCGACCGGGCTCGTCGGCGCAACCCTTGGTGTTGCGTCAGCGCTTTTTGTGTTTGCCTGATGCTTGCCTGCGCCATGGCGTCTCATGCCAGCACGAGACTAGGGTTGGTGATGGGGAATGGCGATTATCGCGGCCACATGGCCTTGCGCAACCCCGTCAATGACGCCAGCGACATGGCACAAATGCTCCGCAACCTCGGATTCGACGTCACGCGATTGATCAACGGCAATCAAGAGCAAATGGAACAAGCCCGAAACGCTTTTCTTGATGCCATCGACCAAGCCACAACGGCCGGACAACGCGTCGAGTTGGCCTTGTTCTATTATGCGGGACACGCTGTGCAGTATCAGGGTAGCAACTATCTCATTCCACTTGATGCCGGCATCCTTCGCCCAAGCGATTTACGCTATCGAGCGGTTGCCGTGCAGCAGTTCCTGGAGGCATTACAAGCCGGATCCAGTCAAGTCAACGTCGTAATTCTCGATGCCTGCCGCAACAATCCCTTCGCCGATCTGCGCTCGTTTCGCACCCAAACCCGAGCCCTGGAAAAAACCGAGCTGAAGGGACT
>CAZWQC010000222.1:0-4971 GCA_964635785.1 uncultured Ectothiorhodospiraceae bacterium | reverse complement strand
CTTGCCGAACAGCTTGCCGATCTGCTTGAGCTTGCTGCCGGGCACCGCCGCCATGATCTGGGTGTTCGGATTTGGCGTATTAATCCAACTCGTGCTGGCGATCAGCTTGGCATTGCTTGCCGAAACGCTGATGCTGATAGCGCGGGGGCGTCCACTTCGTCCCTTCCTAAGCGACTACAGCGCCGTCGTCACCGCGTGGCTATTCGCGCTGTGTATTCCGCCATTGACACCCTGGTGGCTGACCGCTATCGGCATTTTCTTTGCGATCGTCATCGCCAAGCACTTGTATGGTGGGATTGGATACAACCCCTTCAATCCTGCCATGATCGGCTACGTCGCCCTGTTAATTTCCTTTCCGACACACATGACCGCCTGGCTTACACCGGCCGCATTAGCGACCACAACGCCGGAATTACTGGAAAGCCTGCACATCATCCTGAGTGGTCACGTCCCGCCCGGTACGAGTTGGGACGCTTTGACCATGGCAACCCCGCTCGATTATGTCAAAACCCAGCTCAGTCTCGAGCAGACGCTCAGCGAGATTCGCTCGCATGACTTGTTCGGCCTGGCCGGCGGGCGGGGTTGGGAAATCGTTATCGCCGCGTTCGCTGTCGGCGGACTTTGGTTGTTGCTACGCCAAATCATCGCCTGGCAAATCCCGGTCGGCATGCTGGCCACCTTGGTCGTGATCAGTACACTATTTATGTGGGTGAATCCCGCTACCCACCCCGGCCCGCTTTTTCATTTATTCAGTGGAGCGGCCATACTGGGCGCCTTTTTCATTGCCACCGATCCGGTATCGGCAAGCACCACACCGCTCGGACGCTTGCTCTATGGTGCGGGCATTGGCCTTCTCGTTTACGTCATCCGTACCTGGGGCGGTTACCCGGATGGCGTTGCTTTTTCCGTGTTACTCATGAATACCGCTGCACCGACCATCGACTATTTCACCAAACCGCGTGTTTTCGGTACCGGCGGAAGAAAAGGCTAGCGCGATGTTCCGGAATATTTTGATATCCACCCTGTTTTTGGTCTTGTTTGCGATGATTGGCACAGGCATCGTGGCCTTCGTCCATCATGCCACCGCGCAGCGCATTGCCAACAATAACCGAGCCGCGTTGCTTGGACAACTCAATGCCCTCGTTCCAGATGACCGATACGACAACGACTTAAGCACCGATACCATGTGGCTTGAAGCTCAGACCGTCGGTGCAGCGGGCCCCGTCACCGTCTATCGAGCTCGGCACACCGGTCAACCGGTCGCCGCGATATTTAGCTTCGCGACACCTGACGGTTATAGCGGTCCGATACGTTTGCTCGTTGGGATTTTTAACGATGGCAAACTCGCTGGGGTTCGCGTCGTCGGTCACAACGAAACGCCCGGCTTAGGCGATGGCATCGAAGCCGAGCGTTCCGACTGGATTCTTAACTTCAACGGTTTGAGCCTCGACAACCCCCCGGCCGAACGCTGGGCGGTACGACGGGACGGCGGCGTTTTCGACCAATTCACCGGCGCCACCATTACACCGCGAGCCGTCGTGGCTGCCATTAAACGCAGCCTACTCTATTTCCGCGATCACCGCAGCGACCTGTTTATCACCACAAGCGCCGAGGAAACCATGCCATGACCGTACCCAGCTACCGCCGCATCGCCATGGACGGACTGTGGACCAATAACGCCGGCCTGGTCCAGCTACTGGGCTTGTGCCCGTTGTTGGCCGTCACCGGGACCGTAGTCAACGGATTGGGTCTCGGTCTTGCCACCACACTGACCTTGATCATAGCAAACACGTTGGTCTCCTCGACCCGTCAGCTGGTCCGGCCGGAAATCCGCATTCCGGTCTTCGTGCTGATCATCGCATCGACCGTGACTGCTATCGAACTCGCCATGAACGCCTATTTCTACGAACTGTTCAAAGTACTCGGCATCTTCATTCCGTTGATCGTCACCAATTGCACCATCATCGGTCGTGCCGAGGCGTTTGCGTCGCGGCAGAATGTCCGCCGCGCCTTCGTCGATGGCCTCAGCATGGGCATCGGGTTTACCTTGGTACTGGTTGCACTTGGTGGCCTGCGTGAAGTACTCGGACATGGCACCCTGTTGACCCAAGCTCATCTCATGCTAGGTGATTGGGCACGACACCTGCAAGTCCAAGTCCTACCGGAAAATACTGGCATGTTACTCATGATTCTGCCCCCCGGCGCCTTCCTTGGCCTGGGCTTTTTGATTGCGTTGAAGAACGTCATTGACGAGCGCAGCCGACGAACCGTCATGCGACGGGCGATGCAACCTGCCACAACCGCCATTGGCAATCACGTTTAGTTTAGAGGAAATCGCTTTTACAATGATCAGCGCGATCGTGCCAGGGTCGGTACCACCCGCCATCGCAATCCAGCGGTTGTAATGTGCTACAACGGTTTATTCGCAGGCGTCACTCACTTGTACTACAGTTGGCCAGAATCATTCTATTTATCATGATAAACCGCTAGAGACCGACTATGTGTGGCATCGCTGGCCAATTTCGTTACACTTCGCTCTCGGCTCTCACCGTGCCGGCGCCACTGGCCGCCCTGCGCCATCGTGGTCCTGATGGCACAGGGGTTTACGCATCCGGACCCGTCGCGCTGTACCATACCCGGCTGGCCATCATTGATCTTGCCGGCGGACATCAGCCACTGACAACCCAAGACGGCGAACTCACCGCCGTGGTCAATGGGGAGATCTATAACTTCGTCGAATTACGCACTGAACTCGAAGCCCTCGGCCACGTCTTTCGTACCCGCTCCGATTCGGAGGTGGTGTTGCATGCTTACCGAGCTTGGGGCAGCGCGTGTGTCAAGCGCTTGCGCGGAATGTTCGCGTTTGCCCTTTTCGATGAGCCAAATCAACGGCTGCTGTTGGCCCGCGATCGTCTTGGAATCAAGCCTTTGTTCCTCAGCGAAACCGCCGACGGCGTTTGTTTCGCCTCGGAAATCAAAGGCCTACTACCGTTACTGGGAAGCCAACCGAGAATAGATCCAAGCGGACTGGCGGCGTATTTCCAAAACCAATTCGCCTGCGGGCGACAAACCGTACTGGCCGGGGTTGGACGCGTCTTGCCGGGGGAATGTTGCGAAATCGACGCCAGACGCGGCTTGACCCGCTGGCGCTACTGGTCGATCACCAACGTGGCACCACGCGATCGGGATTACCACGACGCCGAACGCGAATTCGATGACTTGATGGCCGAGGTCATGCGCGAGCACATGCGCGCGGATGTACCGTTTGGGTTGTTTCTATCCGGCGGGGTGGATTCGGCGATCTTGCTGGCTCTGCTCGACCGCTATGGCGCGCATCCCGTGCGGACTTATTCGGTTGGTTTTCGCACCGGCAAATTGGTCGATGAAACGCCCGCAGCGGAAGGCATCGCTCGGCGTTTCGGTGCGATTCATGACAGCCTACACCCCACCCGTAATGGCCTACTGCATCACCTTCCACGTACCGTCTGGGCGGCGGATGAGTTGATGCGCGATCCGGCCAACTTGCCCACCGCGTTACTGGCGCAGTTGGCTTGCCGCGAGTTGAAAGTCGTCTTCACCGGCGAAGGCGGTGATGAAGTGTTTGCTGGTTATGGTCGGTATCGTCTATCGGCTTGGGAACGACACCTGAAATCACTGATTCATCCCGGTCGTGCGGGATTTCGGACTCGGCCAGGCCTAGCCAAGCCATTGGCTCGGCGCCTATTCAACCCGGCGTTGGCGCAAGCTAGCCAGGACTGGCACGTACCCTTTGCGCAGGCCTGGCGAGATGCACCGACCATATGGTCTGACCTACAACGCATGCAATACACCGACCTGACGACCGCCTTGCCGGACAACTTACTGGTGAAAGCCGATCGGATGTTGATGCTCAGCGGTATCGAGGGGCGGGTGCCCTTTCTCGACCATCGCGTCGTCGAGTTTGGCATGGGCTTGCCGGATCGACTCAAGATCGATCATCGTACCGGTAAGGCCTTTCTGCGACGTTGGGCTAGCCGCTTTTTGCCGAAAGATCATCTGTACGGCACCAAACGCGGCTTTTACGTGCCAATCCGCACCTGGTTGACGCCAGCCTTTTGTGGGGAACTCGCGAATGTGCTACCAACCAATGAAGGGATTCGGGAGTGGTTTTGCCCAAACGGACTGACTTCATTACTGCGCCATCCCGGTCGCTCAGCCCGCCTCGACCGCACGATTTGGGCGATCGTGCAATTCGCCGTCTGGCATCGTCTCTTCATCGAAGGCGACGGGGCCATGCCACCTCAGATCGACCCACTCGATTTTCTCAAAGCGTCGTCCTAAAGCATCAAGCTCTCACAGATAATAAACCCTGTTGGCGGGGGCTGTGAATGCCTTTGTCTTGGCTCACTACTGACAAGTTGGGAAAACGCTGTTGGGCTGCCTCGACCATCGGTCATGCCATGTCAACATCCTTGCAATGTGTCATCACTTCGTGGTGCAAAATGAATGGGTGTTGATCTTCGAGGATGCAGACTTGGACCCCGAGTTCGACCGCGACACCCGCTTTGGCTCTATTGATCCATTCGGTGTGCGGTTCGACGATCGAGACGATTTTTTTCCTGGTCTTGGATGGTTTCGCCTTTCAATACACGTCGCTCGATTCGATCCATCAAGCGCCCGGCTTGAGTCATCTAATAATCCAGCTCCTGGCGCTTGGCATCGTCACCCGGCATCTCGGCCATCACACGACGGGCCCGTGCCTGGTAGTCCGCGGTAAGACCCAAGTCGTTTCAATACACCTGCTCGAGTTTGTGTGCGTTGCCACGCCGCTCCGGTGTGGTCTCGATAGGCTGCAACCCCCGCAACAATGGAAGAATGTCGTCACGCGCGCGGGTTGAATTGGATGGCGGCGATCGGCCACTCGCCGAGCTGCACTTGACGAACCTCGCTACTTGGAGGAATGTCACTCGCACTGTTCGCTATGTACCAATT
>CAZWQC010000221.1:0-4980 GCA_964635785.1 uncultured Ectothiorhodospiraceae bacterium | reverse complement strand
CCATTGCTTGCGCGCCGCCAGCGGATTTTGGCTCGGGTAGAGTAGGGTGCCGAGCGGTTCGCCGGTGGCAAGCCGAGTCAAAATGTTTTTCTCTCGGCCTGGCGCAATGATGGTCGTGGTACCGGAGCGGGCCGCGCGTTTGGCGCCGATGACTTTCGTCGCCATGCCGCCCCGGCCGAGTTTCCCCCCCGCGTCGCTTGCATACATCGTCAGACGAGGGTCATCGGCGGCCGCGATGGGAATCAATGTCGCGTCCGGGTGTTGACGAGGGTCGCGATCGAATAGACCGGCTTGGTCGGTCAAAATCACCAATACATCGGCTTCGGTCAGGTTCGCGACCAAACCGGCGAGGGTGTCGTTGTCGCCAAATCGAATCTCCTCGGTCGCGACGGTATCGTTTTCATTGACGACGGGAATAACGCGATGCCGTAGCAGCGTGCGCAAGGTGCTGCGGGCGTTCAGATAGCGTTTGCGGTCGGTCAGATCCTCGTGGGTCAACAAGACCTGAGCTGCGTGATAGCCATAGAAGCGAAACCGGTCTTGATAGGCCTGCGCCAAACCCATTTGCCCGACAGCGGCGACGGCTTGTAACTCATGCAATGCCACCGGGCGTGTCAGCCAGCCCAAGCGGCTCATGCCTTCGGCAACCGCACCTGAGGAGACGACCACAACGTCCCGGTTGGTTTGACACAACTCACTGATTTGGCGCGCCCAATCGTCGATTATGGCCAAGTTCAAGCCACGCCCATCGTCGGTGATCAACGCGCTGCCGAACTTAACGACCCAACGCAGCCCCGAGCTAACTCGCTCATGCCAGAGGATCATGGGTCAATCCGGCAAGGAAGTTCGCAATCGCTTGGATTAAAGGCGGCAAGCCCCAGCCGGTCGCGGCCGAAATGCCGAAAATCGGTCCGGTCCATGCGCATTGAGCGGCGATGGCAGCAACCCGCGCGGGACGTTCGGCCATGTCGAGTAGGTCTAGCTTGTTGCAGATCAACCAGCGGGGTTTAGCCGCCAAAGTCGGGCTATAGGCCGCCAACTCGGTCGCAATCGAGGCGACTTGCTCGGCTGGATTGACGTCGCTGTCAACCGGTGCGACATCGACCAGGTGCAACAGGAGCCGGGTGCGTTCGAGGTGGCGCAGAAACTGAAAGCCTAATCCGGCCCCGCTGGATGCTCCCTCGATCACGCCCGGGATGTCGGCAATGACGAAGCTTTGATATGGGCCGGTGCTGACGACACCAAGGTGGGGATAAAGTGTCGTGAACGGATAGTCGGCGATTTTGGGCCGGGCCGCGGAAACGGTGTTGACCAGTGTCGATTTCCCAGCATTCGGCATGCCAAGTAAACCCACATCCGCAAGCAATTTGAGCTCGAGATGCAATACTCGCTCCTCGCCCGATGTGCCCGGTTTCGATTGGCGTGGGGCGCGATTGGTCGAACTTTTGTATCGCGTGTTGCCAAGTCCGTGGATACCGCCTTGCGCGACCAACAGGCGTTCTCCGGCAACAGTCAGCTCGCCGATGAGCTCGTCGGTCTCGGCGTCATAAACGACGGTGCCGACCGGAACCGGAATCAGCTTGTCCTCGCCGCTGCGACCGGTCATTTGAGACCCGCGGCCATCTTCACCGCGGCCGGCGCGAAAGCGGCGATCGTGGCGAAAATCGATCAGTGTATTCAAACTTTCGTCCGCGACCAGGTACACGTGCCCGCCATCCCCACCGTCGCCGCCGTCCGGACCGCCAAAAGGAATGAACTTCTCTCGGCGAAAACTTACGCAACCGTGCCCGCCATCACCAGCTTTTACGGTGATCTGCGCTTCGTCGACAAATCGCATGAGAAATAACAATCGGTTGAGATAAGGAAAGGGTCGGGTTGGCAGCCGGTCCTGGGTGACGATGACACTGACGGGAACCTCCGTGTCCCGAGCAAATGAACGCTATGCCTCGACAGCGGTCCCCGCGACCGGCAACGTCATCGGCTCGATCCGAACGAATTTCCGGTTCATCGGCCCTTTGGTCTCGAAGATCACTTTACCGTCACGTTTGGCAAATAGCGTGTGGTCTCGCCCGATACCGACGTGCTCACCGGCGTGGAATCGGGTGCCGCGTTGCCGAACGATGATGTTTCCGGCGAGCACGATCTCACCACCGTAGCGTTTGACGCCCAGGCGTTTCGATATGGAGTCGCGCCCGTTACGCGTACTCCCACCGGCTTTCTTGTGTGCCATGATGCATGTCTCCTTATTGGATAACGTAGTTTAAGGGCAAGTGGCGAGGGATTCGGGGCGAGACTCGTCAGTTCTAACTCGGCCCTTGTCCCTGACCATTCATCCCTGCCGACCGCAGCGCTATGCGCTGATGCCGGTGACCCGAACCTCGGTAAAATACTGCCGGTGACCGGTGCGTTTTTGATGGTGCTTGCGGCGCCGAAATTTGATGATTTCGATTTTCTTCGCTCGACCGTGTCCTGTCACCTCCGCGGTCACGCGTCCGCCGGCAACAATCGGACGGCCAACCTGGACACTGTCCCCTTCGCCCAACATCAGAACTTGATCGAATGCGATTTCTTCGCCTGCTTGCGCTACAAGTTTCTCAATGCGCAACACGTCGCCTTCCTGGACTCGATACTGTTTTCCGCCCGTGGCAATCACGGCAAACATCGCTAGTTACTCCACTCTCGGTTAAACGAGGAAGGCTATCCCGTCAACCGGAGTTCAGTCAAGTGCTGAATTCACGTTAACTCACCGCTGACCGATCGCTTCCACGCGAAGGAAGTTTACCGCTGGGTTCGCTTGACACGGTGTGCACGAGCGCAGATAATCCCGACTCAAAGCACGGGTTGATGAGGTCGGCGTCACCGTTTGCTCAAGTCTTCCATCTACACTTCGGAGTTGGCGTTCTCGTTCTATGCCTGCATGACACAGCGAGCATGTTCGTTTTGTGCCTGCATGCTGGTGCGGCGGCCCGCAAACTTGCAATGATGTCGCGTATGCAATTAGACCAAATTAAGGAACTTGTTAAAGAAGATATGGAAGCCGTCGACCAAGTCATTCGGGCGCGGTTGACCTCTGACGTGGTTTTGATCAATCAGCTCGGGCATTACATCGTCGAAGCGGGTGGCAAGCGGATGCGACCGATGTTGGTGGTCCTGACGGCCAAAGCGTGCGGGTACGAGGGGAGGGATTACCTCGAGCTGGCAGCCGTGATCGAGTTTATCCATACCGCAACGCTATTGCACGACGACGTGGTCGACGAATCGGCAATGCGGCGGGGGCGGGATACTGCAAACGCCGTCTGGGGTAACGAAGCGAGTGTTTTGGTCGGAGACTTCCTTTATTCTCGTGCATTCGAGATGATGGTGGAAATCGGGCGCATGGACGTGATGCAGGTGATGGCGGAAACGACGCGGCGGATTGCGGAAGGCGAAGTCTTGCAATTGCTGAACTGCCAAGACCCGGATACGACCGAGGCGAGCTACCTGGAAGTGATTCGTTCGAAAACAGCCAAGTTATTCGAGGCATCGAGCCGAATCGGACCACTGCTCGCGGGCGTGGACAGCGCCCGTGTGAATGCCTTGGGTCGCTACGGGATGCACATCGGAACGGCGTTTCAACTGATCGATGATGTGTTGGATTTCAGTGGCTCCAGTGAAGAGATCGGCAAGAACGTCGGCGATGATCTTGCAGAAGGAAAGCCCACGTTGCCGCTGATCTATGCCATCGCCAACGGATCGCCCGAACAGACCGAGGTCGTACGGCGGGCGATCGAGCAAGGTGGTTTGGATCAGATCGATCGCGTGTTGGAGGCAATTGAATCGACCGGAGCGATTGCCTATACTGAAGCGATGGCGAAGGCCGAGTCCGAAAGCGCCCAGCGTTGCTTGGATGACTTACCCGCATCGGATCACAAGAACGCGTTACTCGCGTTGGCCAGATTCGCGGCCCAACGCCATTTTTAGTTGATTATCGGAGTGTAGCTCAGGCTGGTAGAGCACTGCCTTCGGGAGGCAGGGGTCGTAGGTTCGAATCCTATCACTCCGACCATAAAAAATGACTTGGTGATGGGCCGGACTGATTCGCCAAGTTCTGCCCGATGATTGATCGGGTCATTATTCTTGTGCCCCTTTCCCTACGGGGGAAGTGACACAGCAGAGTTGGCTGCAAAATCTTGCAATCATGAATAATACAACATGGATTGTCTTCGCTAGCAGCGTAGCGGCAAACCGGGGGCGGGGCAGATGCCAAGCATCTTGGAAGTCGATTTCTTCAGGGAACGCGGTGCCGCCCCAATACGGTTTCGCAGTGCATCCTTGGTTTTCACCACGGACCGGGTTGGTTGTCTGCTTGAGTTCCCGCCTCATCACCTGAGGCTTTCGATACCTTGGCTTGCTTGGCCCGCTGTTCGACCTGCGGATTGTCGGTGGTATGGCATCGATACGGCCAGGGATCGATTGTGGCTGAATCAATCCAATACCTTGGTATCAATCGTTTCATCGGTTTTTCTGTCCCTTTTCCCCGCGCAGAAGGGACACACTAGACGTTTCTGCAAAAACTTTTCGTAACAATGAATAATGCCGGGATGCAAACCTGACGGAAGAGATCCTCTCGTGTTGTCGAACGATCAAACGCTATGTGCTTTTGTGCCCGACGAACTGGCTTTTGAGCGCGCAGACCGCGTTGTTGCACGGCTGTTTCCGGCCTATTCGCGCAGCCGTTTGCAGGCATGGATACAATTGGGCCGTGTGCGAGCGGACGGGTTGCCGCTGCACGCCCGCGACAAGCTGCGTGGCGGTCAGAGCATCGAAGTCTTGCCGTTGTCCGAACGCCTGACCGAGACGCAAGCACAGCCGATTCCGCTTGACTGTTGCTTCATGGACGAGGCGATCCTGGTGGTTAACAAACCGGCCGGTTTGGTCGTGCATCCGGCGGCCGGGAATCCCGATGGTACCCTACAGAACGCGTTGCTCCACTACGATCCG
>CAZWQC010000220.1:2937-4999 GCA_964635785.1 uncultured Ectothiorhodospiraceae bacterium | reverse complement strand
GATGGGGTAATGAAAAAATGCACCTTGTGCCTTGACCGTATCTACGATGACAACTTGGCAGCGCAAGACCGGCAACCGGCTTGTGTTCTGACCTGCCCTGCCCATGCTCGGTTCTTCGGCGATTTCGACGATCCCGATTCCGAAGTCAGTCGCTTGGTTCGCGAGCGTGCCGGTAACCAGCTCATGCCCGAACTCGGCTACAACCCGGTAAACCACTACCTGCCGCCGCGCGTCAGCCGACCCATTCCCACCGACGATGTGCGTAAAGATACTGGCATCGTCGGCAAAATCAAAGAGTGGACCAACCGAATGGTCGCCCGCTAGAGCCGATCACTGTCAGGAGAAAACAATGCATCCCGCTTTCTCGGTCATTATTTTTACCGTTACTTCCGGTGCCGGTTTCGGCCTGTTCATTTTACTGGCTGTACTCCATGCCGCCGGATTACTCCCTGACGCCAGCCGAGGCGAATTGGTCACCGCGATTGTCTTTGCCCTGCTCTTGATCACGGTCGGGCTAATTTCATCCACCCAACACCTGGCCAATCCCAAAAACGCCTGGCGCGCCTTCTTTCGTTTTCGCACATCGTGGTTATCCCGAGAGGGGGTGTTCGCCGTGGTGTTCTACCCGTTCGCACTGCTTTATCTGCTCGGTGTATGGAATCAAGGCGGCGACACTGGGCTTGGCGTCTTGGCCGTCGGCCTTATCGCGGCGGTACTCGGGCTGATCACGGTCTTTACGACCGGCATGATCTATGCGTGCTTGAAAACCATCCGGCAATGGAACACCGCGCTAACCCCTGCGAACTATATTCTGCTCGGTCTGATGCTGGGTGGCTTGTTGCTCTCTATGATTCGGGCGGGTTTTGGCCACAATACCGACATCGCCATGGGCCTTGCGGTCGTGCTACTGGTCATCTCTGCAATGACCAAAAGTATCTACTATTTCTGGATCGCTCAAATCGCCGGGCCGAGTATCAACACCGCAACGAGTTTCAATCGTGCCACCGTGCGTTTGCTTGACGTCGGCCATTCGGCTGGCACTTTTCTGACACGGGAGTTTGGCTATCAGGCACCCGAGGATCTGTTGCTTCGGCTCAAAACCCTGGTCTTTTTACTTGGATTCGGCTTGCCACTGCTCGCCGTCACTTATGCGTTGGCCACCGGCGAAAGCGTTTTTATCGGCGCGTTTTTCGGCGTCACCAGTGCCTTCGCTGGCAGCCTCATCGAACGCTGGCTATTCTTCGCGGAAGCTCGCCATGTCGTGAATCTCTACCATGGGGCCCAGCGGACCTAACGCACCCGTCGTCCAGCGACACCTGTCCGGAGCTGGAGCGGTGTCTTTACGAGCCGGGTGGCATCGGTTAAGCGATGTCACCCGAGCCCGACAAGCATGGCATGTCTGTTCAACGTCAATCGGACGCGTTGCTTGGGTTCAATCGACAAAGGCCCGCGCGTTCTCGAACAGCCTTAACCAAGGCCCACGCTCGCCCCATTGCGGTGGATGCCAAGAATACTGCACCGTGCGAAAAACCCGTTCCGGATGCGGCATCATGATGGTAAACCGACCGTCGCTATTGGTAAACCCGGTCAACCCGCCCGTCGATCCATTGGGATTGTCAGGGTAAGTCGACGCCACCTCGCCATCGCCGTTGACATACCGCAGACACGCGCGTCCCTCAGCGATGGCAGCGGTTGCGGCGGCAGCATGGAAGTCGACTCGCCCTTCCCCATGCGCCACCGCAATCGGCAAACGCGAGCCCGTCATGCCGTTTAACAAAACCGACGGGCTGGGCAGTATTTCCACCTGACTCAATCGCGCCTCGAATTGCTCCGAACGGTTGCGGTGAAAATCCGGCCAATGCGCTGCACCGGGGATGAGTTCGCGCAGTTGTGATAGCATTTGACAGCCATTGCAGACTCCGAGGGCAAACACGTCGGGTCGTTGGAAAAACGCCGCAAAAAGATCGCGTAAACGCGCATCGAACAGAATCGATTTGGCCCAACCGCCACCCGCCCCGAGCACGTCGCCATAGGAGAATCCGCCGCAAGCGGCAATGCCAAC
>CAZWQC010000220.1:0-2927 GCA_964635785.1 uncultured Ectothiorhodospiraceae bacterium | reverse complement strand
ATCGGTATGGCCTGCCGCGAGATCGCTCATATGAATATCCAGCGCACGAAAACCGGCATGCATAAATGCAGCCGCCATTTCGAGTTGGCCGTTGACACCTTGTTCCCGCAAGATCGCGACCGCCGGTTGTACCCCGCGGTGGATGGCAGGTGCTGGCACCGGTTTGGCGACGGCAAAGGTCAAATGGGGCTTGATACCGGGCGCGTGGCGGTCCAACGCCGATGTCAACTCTTCCTGCGCACAGTCCGGATTGTCACGCAAACGCTGCAAATGGTAACTCGTGGCCAGCCAATGCCGCTTCAGGTCCGTGAGCGGCATGTCGATCAACACGGTCTCCCCTAGTATAAAACACAGTCGATCATCGTTGCGGAGCTGTCCCAACGGATGGATATGCTCTGCTAGCGATGTCCCCGCAAACGTTTTCGCCACGATCGCCACCGCGCTTCGGCGCACTTGCAACAGCACACCGAGTTCTTCGCAATACAGGCTTGCCAACGCGTCTTTGCTCAAGGAATCCAGGTGAATATCAAGCCCAGTTTGCCCGGCGAATCCCATTTCGCACGCACAAGCAAACAGCCCGCCATCGCTGCGATCATGGTAAGCCAAGAGATGACCGCCGGCTTTAAGCGATTGCAATCCCTCCCAAAAATCCCGCAGAACGGCAGGCTCACAATCCGGTGCTTGATCGCCCAACTGCCGATAAACCTGGGCCAGTGCCGAACCACCCAACCGCTGTCGACCCCGGCCCAGATCAATCAACAGCAACACCGTATCACCCGCATCGATCAACAACTGCGGCGTCAACGTGCGTCGCACATCGGCCACCGGCGCAAACGCCGAAATGATCACTGACAATGGCGAAACCACTTGTTGCTGGACGCCGTCGCGCTCCCAGACCGTACGCATGGACAAGGAATCTTTACCCACCGGAATCGCGATGCCGAGTTTGGGGCAGAAATCTTCACCGAGTGCTTGAACCGCATCGTACAAGGCAATGTCCTCGGTTGCCGTGCCAGTGGCTGCCATCCAGTTCGCGGACAAACGGACATCGCTCAGGCGGGCTACATCCGCTGCCCCAAGGTTGGTCAATGCTTCGCCAACCGCCAACCGCGCTGATGCGGCCGCATCGATAAGTGCCACCGGTGGCCGCTCTCCCATGGCCATGGCGGCACCGGTGTAGCCTCGATAGTCCGTCAACGTCACCGCGACATCGGCGACTGGAACTTGCCACGGACCAACCAATTGATCCCGCGCCACCAGCCCGGATACGGTTCGATCAGCGATGGTGATCAAACACGTCTTGGCCGCCACAGCGGGTAAATTCAGCACCCGGATCGCGGCCTCGCCAAGATCAACGGATGCCAACTGCAATGACGGTCGCGGACAAAGTCGTCGCTCGACAACGATTTCCCGGCGCGGCAAGCGACCTAGTAATACCGATAACGGCATATTCACAGGATCATCGTTGAACAAACGATCAGTCAACCGAAAAACCTTGTCCGCGGTCGCCTTCCCAAGAACCGCGTAGGGACACCGCTCTCGCCGGCAAAGCGCCGAAAAATTCGACAATTTCGCCGGGTCGAGCGCCAACACATAACGCTCTTGCGCTTCATTGCACCAAATCTCCATGGGCGACATCCCAGGTTCCGCATTGGGAATGGCACGCAACTCGATCTCGGCACCACAATCGGCATCGGCAACCAACTCTGGCAATGCATTCGCCAATCCACCGGCACCCACGTCATGAATCGACCAAATCGGATTGTCGTCGCCCAGTGCCGCGCAACGATCGATCACCTCTTGGCAGCGCCGTTGCATTTCCGGATTTCCGCGTTGCACCGAGGCGAAATCGAGCGCTGCATCCCCCTGTCCGGTGGCAATCGACGATGCCGCCCCGCCACCCAAGCCAATCAGCATGGCCGGCCCACCCAACACCACCAACTCAGCCCCGGCGGGAAACGTCAGCTTGTTGACCTGTGCCCGTTCAATCGCGCCCATCCCGCCGGCAATCATGATCGGCTTATGGTACCCGCGCCGTTCCGTTGAACCTGCTGCCGGCAGAGCCAAGTCGAACGTGCGAAAAAAACCACAAAGATTGGGTCGACCAAATTCATTGTTGAACGCGGCGGCGCCGACCGGACCCTCCAACATGATCTTCAGCGCCGATTCGATCCGTTCCGGACGATCGCAGGACTGTTCCCAAGGCTGCGGTAGCGCCGGCAAACACAGGTGACTCACGCTGAAACCGCACAGACCGGCTCGAGTTTTCGCGCCACGTCCAGTCGCTGCCTCATCACGAATCTCGCCACCCGCACCGGTTGCCGCCCCCGGGAAAGGCGAGATCGCGGTGGGGTGATTATGCGTTTCCACCTTCATCAGGAGATCGAGATTCGTCTCGATTTCTGCGTAAGTACGTGCCGTTCCAGCCAAGCACACACGCCGACCCGGCCATCCCTTCACTACTGCCGCATTGTCTTTATAAGCAGACAGTACACCATCCGGCGCACAGGTAGACGTGTTTTTAATCCAATCGAACAGACTGTGTTGTTTCACTTCACCATCGATGCTCCAACGCGCATTGAAGACCTTGTGGCGACAATGCTCCGAATTGGCTTGCGCGAACATCATCAATTCGGCATCGGTCGGTAACCGCTCGAATTGCCGATAATGGCTTGCCAGATAAGCGATCTCCGTCTCGCTGAGCGCCAAGCCCAGCTGTCGATTCACCACCACAATCGCCTGTTCGATCGCCTCGCCCGGCGGTATCCGCCACAACGGTCGTGGCGCGTCATGAACGAACAGCGCTTGTGCCACATTGACATCAAAAATCACCGTCTCGGTCATGCGATCACACAACGTTGTGGCCACACGTTGTCGCTGTGCTTCATCGAATCGCGAATCACCGCGCATCCCATAGGCAATGCCGC
>CAZWQC010000219.1:2666-5005 GCA_964635785.1 uncultured Ectothiorhodospiraceae bacterium | reverse complement strand
CGGCCCATTGGCGTTTGATTAGCCAGTTGTCCCTGAATTACCTGTCATTGGTGAACAGCGACGATCCGGAACGAGGACATGGTCCGGCGGCGCTGCGTGAGCTACTCGGACTGTATGCCTTTCTTGGTGAAAACCACATTCGCAAGGAAATCGAGGGCTTGGTCGGGGTTAGCAGTCAGCCGATCTACCGTCGGATCGACGCGGTCGGCGGTGGCGCCTTTGGTCGGGGTCTCGAGATTGCCGTGACGTTTGATGAGGGTTGTTTTGAGGGAACGGGCTGTTTCCTCTTGGCAACGGTGTTGGAACATTTTTTCAGTCAGTATGTAGCGATCAATGCCTTTACCGAAACCGTCGCCCGAACGACCGAACGTGGGGAGATCATGCGTTGGCCGATGCGAACCGGACGTCAACCGATTCTCTAGCAGCGCTTGAGCCATTGTTGCAGGCGCCGTATCGCTTCGATTTTTTCTATGCGATGCGCTTGTTGGAGTGCGTTTTTGCCGAGCACCCGCGATTAGGCTGTGCGACCACGCCGGAAAACGAGCCGGTCCGCCTCGGCCAAGACTGCTCTTTGGCTTTCCCCCCAGCGGCGCTGACTTCGTCGGTGTGGCAGCCGCAACACCAATCGTTGCGGCTCGGTGTTGCGTTCCTCGGTTTGTTCGGACCGCAGGGGCCACTGCCCTTGCATCTGACCGAATATGCCTTGGAGCGTATTCGGCATGACAAGGATCATACCTTCGTTGGCTTTGCCGATTGGTTCCATCACCGGCTCTTGTGTTTGTTTTACCGTGCTTGGGCCAATGCACAGCCGGCGGTGAGCTTGGATCGATCCAAACAAGACGGATTCGGTCTGAAAGTCGCCTCGCTGTGTGGCTTGGGGTTGACGTCGCTGCAACATCGCGACGCCATGGCCGATCATGCCAAGTTGCATTTTTGCGGGCATCTGGCCAGCCTCACCAAACATCCAGACGGGCTGGCCGCCATGATCGGCAGCTATTTTCAAGTGCCGGTTCGGATCAGCGAGTTCGTCGGCGAATGGCTTGAGATTGCCGACCGGGATCGCTGCCTGCTGGGCGTGACCCCGGCAACCGGGCGCCTAGGCGCAACCGCGATCGTTGGTGCTTATGCGTTCGAATGCCAACACAAGTTTCGCATTCACATCGGACCGTTGACCCGGCAGCGCTATGCCGATTTATTGCCGAGTGGGGACGTTTTGCCGGCGCTGATTGCGGTCGTTCGCAATTATCTCGGTGATACGCTGGCATGGGATTTACAGCTTATCCTGCATGCCGACGAGGTGCCACCGTTACGTCCAGGAACACAAGTACAACTCGGTTGGACATCCTGGCTAGGCGCGCGTGAACAGGTGCAGGATGCGGGTGATTTGCTGCTCGATCCCATCGCGCAAGTTGCCACCACCGCGCGCAACCCGAGCAACCACTGAGAGTATGTATGGCCATGTGGGATACGCAAACCACCGCGCACAGCGCCGCCGCCAACAAGACGCTTACGGTCGAACAAGCGCTGACATTCGCGGCCGAGGCTCATCGCGCCGGTTATTTCGATGACGCCGAAGCGATTTATCGGCGGGTGCTGGCAGTGGCGCCAGATCATCCCGACGCCCTGCACTTCCTCGGTGTTTTAGCTCATCAACGGGGCCGTTCCGAGGCGGCCTTGGCGCTCATCCGCCGTTCCGTCGAGTTAGTCCCCGAGCACGTTGACTTTCACAGTAATTTAGGGAACTTACTGCTCGATACCGGTCGCTTTGACGCGGCCGAGCTTGCCTACCGTGAAGCATTGGCACTGGCACCGAACCGTCCCGATATTCTCAACAACTGTGCTGTTCTCTATAAAGCTCAACAGCGGCATCAGGAAGCGGAACAACACCTGTTGCAAGCCATCGCCCTCGATTTGGACTTTACCGAGGCGCGCAACAATCTGGCTCGACTTTACGTTGCCATGGGGCGTATCGAGGAATCGGTGCAGCAGGCCTGCGAAGCCCTGGTGCGCGATCCCAAAAGTGCAAGATCACGCCAAATGCTGGGCTATGCGCTATGCAAGTCGGGACGATTCGATGAGGCCGCCAAAGTCTATCGGGATTGGTTAACAGAGGAGCCGGACAATCCGCTCGCTGGCCATTATCTTGCCGCCATCAGTGGCGAGGATATTCCGCTACGTGCCTCCGATGCGTATGTCCAAGCGGTCTTCGATAGTTTTGCAAGTCGCTTTGACGCTCGCCTTGCGGTCCTGGAATACCGTGCCCCTGAGCTGGTCGCTCGTGCCGTCAAAGACTATATGGGTCGCGCAGGCACGGCGCTGGCGATCCTGGACGCCGGGTG
>CAZWQC010000219.1:0-2656 GCA_964635785.1 uncultured Ectothiorhodospiraceae bacterium | reverse complement strand
GGTGCGGAACCGGGTTGTGTGCTGATGAGTTAAGGCCGCTAGCACGGCGTTTGGTTGGCGTCGATTTGTCCGTTGGTATGCTGGCCAAAGCACGCCAGCGTGGCCACTACGACGAGCTTTATCAGAGCGAACTGACGGTTTACATACGGCAATGCGCTGCGGAATTCGATGTCATCGTGTCCGCCGACACCTTGGTCTATTTCGGCGCCCTCGATCAGGTCTGCCATGCTGTCGCGGGTGCTTTGCGAACCGGTGGTATTTTCTGTTTCACCGTCGAGTCCCTCGGTTTTGATGCAACCGAAGATTACCGATTGTGTCATCATGGCCGCTATGCGCATACCAAAAGGTATCTCGAGCAGACGTTAGGTCACGCCGGGCTGGGCGTTAGGCATGTTGCCTTTGAGGTGTTACGCATGGAAGGTGGGGTCCCGGTCAACGGTTGGTTGGTGGTTGCCGCACGAGCCAGCGTTGCAACAGACCGCGATGGGAGTGCCTGACTTGGTTTGAACCGAAAACACGGCAGGGTACGCTGGGTTGGTGACAATAAATCGTGGCAAAAGTGTTTGCGGAAAACGTCTGCTGCGTCCTTTTCCCCCGTGGCGGAAAGGGGCGCAAGCGCTTAAACTTTTAAGACGATTGCGATTGGCTGACACCGCTAGAATACGGCGGATGGCAACGGCATGGCTGAACTGGCCACGAGAGACTTGATACGCTCAATGAGAGACCGAGATGGCGGAACTACGTAAACAAGGCACCGCAACCCAAAAGCATCGCAGTATCGCTGTCAATACGGTATTGGGTCCGGATAAATTGCTATTGCAGCGCTGTACCGGGCAAGAAGCACTCGCTAAGCTGTTTGAGTTTCGGCTCGAAGCGCTTAGCGCCGATATCGATCTTAGCCTAGCCATGTTGCTTGGCACCAACGCCACGATACGCTACGAACTGCCACGTGGTGGTACGCGCTATTTCAATGGGTTTATCAGTGAATGCCAGTATGTCGGTGAACGCGACCATTACGCCATCTATGATCTGGTGTTGCGGCCCTGGCTGTGGTTTTTGACTCGTACCGCCAATTGTCGCATCTTCCAGAACAAGACAGTGCCAGAGATCGTTACCGATCTATTCTCGGAACACGGTTTTACCGATTTCACCGAATCATTGAACAAGTCCTATCCAACGCTCGAGTATTGTGTGCAGTACCGGGAAACCGACTTTGCCTTCATCAGCCGACTGATGGAACAAGAAGGTATCTACTATTTCATTAAGCACCAAAATGGCAGTCATCTGGTGATTCTGGCCGACGGTCTTGGTGCTCATGAGCCCTATCCGAGTTACGCCGAGATCTCGTGTTATCCGTCCGACCGACCGGTTCATACCGAGCATATCAGCCATCTCGATTGCACACATCAGGTCTTACCCGGCATGGTGGTACTGAACGCGTTCGACTTCGAAAAACCCAAAGCGAGCCTCATCGCCAATGCCCCCCATGTCCGCGAACACGAGTTGGCCGATTTCGAGATTTACGACTATCCGGGACGGTATGTCGACCAATCCGTCGGTAAGCATTATGCACAGTCGCGGATCGACGCAATCCACGCCGGCTATGCCGTCGTTCGGGGCAAAGGCAATGCCGGTGGCATCGCGGTGGGTTACTTATTCAGCTTGACCGATCATCCGCGCAAGGCGCAAAACCGAGAATATTTGGTGACCGAAGCCAAATACGATCTCTGTGCGGAAGACTATGAAAGCCACGTGGGAGCCACTGCGCCGGAAGAACCCTTCATCGTTGAATTTGCCGCGATCGAAAGCAAAGAGACCTTCGCCCCGATCGCGACAGCGCCGAAACCGCGAATTCGTGGTCCGCAAACCGCCACTGTGGTCGGCAAGGCTGGCGAAGAAGTCTGGACCGACCAGTATGGCCGCGTCAAAGTCCAGTTTCATTGGGATCGGTATGGCCAATTGGACGAAAACAGCTCGTGTTGGGTACGCGTATCCCAGCACTGGGCCGGTAAGCGTTGGGGTGCCGTTATGCTGCCGCGGATCGGGCACGAGGTTCTGGTGAGTTTTTTGGAAGGCGATCCGGACCGCCCTATCATTACGGGTAGCGTCTACAATGCCGACCTCATGCCGCCCTACGAACTACCGCGGGAAGCCACGAAATCGACTGTGAAAAGCAATAGCAGTCAAGGTGGAGGCGGTTTCAACGAGGTTCGCTTCGAGGATAAAAAGGGTCAAGAACAGCTTTTTGTCCACGGACAAAAAGACGCTGATATCCGCATCGAAAATGACACCAAAGAGTGGATCGGCAACGATCGTCATTTGCTGGTGCAAAACGACCAATTGGAATCGGTCAGCAAGGATCAACATTTGACCGTCAAGGGCGATCAGTTCCAGGCTGTCGACGGCGACCGACACCTCGCCGTAAGCGGTGACCTCAACGAGGAGACCGAGGGCACGCTATCGATCAAGGCAGGACAGAATCAGCAAGAAAAAGTGGGTAGGAATCACGCGTTGGACGCCGGGATGAATATCCATCTCAAGGCGGGTATGAATGTCGTGGTCGAGGCCGGGATCCAACTGACTCTGAAAGCCGGTGGTTCGTTCATCAATATTGGCCCTGCAGGTATCGATATCAGTGGGGTCTTGGTCAAAGTCA
>CAZWQC010000218.1:0-5017 GCA_964635785.1 uncultured Ectothiorhodospiraceae bacterium | reverse complement strand
TTCACGTTCCCCTCTAGCCCCGATTTTGCAATCGGCGCATCATACAGGCACCACCCGGCCTCGTCCTCGCCACCATTCAATAGAACACGCCATGAACTTAGAGAAGACTATCTTCGCCTTCGTTATCGTCTCGGCGATGACGCTGAACTTCGGCTTTTTCCTCGGCGACCCGGGAAATCCCGACTACCACAATGCCTATGAGCTTTTTTGCGCCGTTGTCATCAGCCTAATCGCGACGGTCATGAAACTCGGGGAGCGTTCCCAGATCGGCGCGGTATTGCTGGCCACTAGCCTGGTCGCCGATTTGCAACTGATTGCGGCGGTGATCGTGTGGGGGTATGTCGCCAATGTCTCCGCTACCGGCATGACACCCTATATCATGGCTAGCATCGTGTCGTTGTCGGGCGGTGCATTGTTGGCGAATACCGTCTCGGTTGCACTACTCGTGATCGATACCGTCATGGCTCGGCGCTAGACGACCCTCAACCGACATGAACGAAGGGTTCTTCCTACTGTTTCGCCGCATGCGGCTGCCCTTGAATTTTCTAATCGTCATCTACGCCATTTCAATTCTCGGTTTTACCCTGATTCCCGGCGAAACACCCACTGGCGAACCGGAACCAATGGGATTCTTCCACGCGTTCTATTTCGTCAGCTTCATGGGATCGACCATCGGGTTCGGTGAAATCCCCTACCCCTTTACCGCCGCCCAGCGCTTATGGGCGATGTTCAGCATCTATGCCACGGTGATCGCCTGGCTGTATGCCATCGGTGCGCTTTTTGCGACGGTGCAGGATCCGACGTTCCGGCAACAAATGGCACGCAATGCGTTTGCGCGCGCGGTGCGTCGCGTCAAACGACCGTTCTATCTGGTCTGTGGTTACGGCGAGACCGGTAGTCTCCTGGTTCGCGGCTTGTCTTATGACGGCATTCGAACCGTTGTCATCGATATTGATCCCGCGAAGATCGGCGCCCTGGAAGTCTCCGATCTTCCCGAGCATGCTCCCGGATTGTGCGCCGATGCAACCGATCCGGCCGCGCTGGAGGACGCCGGGGTAAAACGGCCGAATTGTGCTGGCGTGATCGCGTTGACCAACGACGATCAAGTCAATCTCAGTATCGCCATTACCTGCAAAATCTTTGTGCCGGAACGGCAAGTCATTGCCCGCACCGAATATCAGGACACGGCCAGCAATATGAAGTCATTCGGCACCGACCACACCATCGACCCGTTCGACCGTTTCGCCAAGCGCTTTGCGCTCGCGATTCGCTCACCTGCCTTGTTCATGACCTATATGTGGTTGACCAGTCCGCGGCACCTGCACATGAACCGGGCGCTACAACCGCCTCGGGGTCTCTGGTTAGTGTGCGGTTACGGCCGCTGCGGCAAAGCGTTATACCGGCACATGCAATTTGCCGATATGCACACACAAGTGATCGAAGTCGATCCCGAGCACACACACCCGCCGGCCGACACGATCACCGAAACCGGTACCGAAGCGAACACATTGATCAAGGCGGGTATCAAAGATGCGGTTGGCATCATCGCGGCAACCAATCACGATGCCAACAATTTATCCATCGTCCTCACCGCTCGGGAATTGAACCCCAAGTTGTTCACAGTAGCCCGCCTCACCCGCGGAACCAACTATCCGCTGTTCGACGCCGCCTGGCTTGATATTCTCATGCAACCCGCAACGATCATTACTCGCGAAACCCTGGCATTGATCAATACGCCGCTATTGATCGATTTCCTCAATCAGATCTGGGAGCGCGACGAGGACTGGGCCAACATACTTTGTAGTCGCATCATTGCCATCATGAACGACGACGATGAACCGCCCGAAACTTGGACGCTCGGTCTGACCGCGGCAACCGCGCCTGCCATTGCAACCAGCCTGGAACGCGGTCGACGCTTGCCGATCGGCTTGTTTTCCCGCGATCCGCGGCGCCGGGAAGACATGCTCCCCGCGCTGGTGTTACTCATCCGACGCGAAAGCGGCGATCTCCTCGTGCCCGCCGATAGCGAACCCATGACCCTCGGCGATCAGCTGTTGTTCTGCGGAACCTCGCCCGCGCGCCAGTTGAGCACCTGGATCGCCGTCAACCATAACGCACTGGATTACATTCTCACGGGGGACGAACGCCCGGATGGTTGGCTATGGCGACGGTTAAGTCGTTTTCACCCCCCACGATAACGAACCGGAAGATCACCGATCGACAACGGCAAGCTAAAACTCGGTATTGGCGTCTATAATAGAAGCCAATGCGAAACGATGTGACGACCTGACCACACCATCGATCGTTGCAAGGCTTGTCGCCGAACGCCCCCGCGGATAGGGTTGGGGGGGTCGAGCGATTCGATGAGAACAAATGCAGTGACCGATACAAGCCTGGTTTACCCAACTGACCCCCGGCTTCCCTCGGCAAAAAGGTTGGCGTATTGTTTGCGTCAGAATGCCCGTCACTTGAATCAGATCCTAACCCAAAGCCGCCGTACAATCGTGTGTCTTTCGAACCGGGTCTGGCACACCCGGTCTAACCAACCGTTTAACACTTGATTGCGCGGACGATCGTCGAAGTGCGCGGCAGGTGGAGCGAATGCCTCGCGAGAAAGCGATCCCTGCTCGTGTTGTTCATGAACCATCGGATCACACGTTGCGATAAAGGGCGATCGGCAATGCGACACGAACGGTTCGGGCGGGATTGCAAGGTTGCAAGGCTCGCGATGTGATTACAGAATAATCGGGCAACCTGTCGCGATCGCTGGTCGGCAGCATCGACGAATATCTCACTCGCGTTACCCGAAAACCACGTTAGCGTTACGACAGCCCAAGCTGGCTGCGCTTGAACTCGACCACGTCGTATCCCGTCGTCCGCTGTAGTCCACCAGCGATCGGGTGTACCGAAATCAATGTAACGTCTGCCGGCCTGGCGCAGCCCGGTTCGGCGCAACCGCAACCAGAGGTAGCGACCATGTCCATATTCAGCCATTACCGGTCACGCTACGAAGAGCGCAGACAGGAAGAACTAACGCTTCAGGACTATTTGAACATTTGTCGAGACGACCCAACCGCCTACGCCAGTCCCGCCGAAAGAATGCTGGCGGCCATTGGCGATCCCGAACTCGTCGACACGCGACATGAACCGCGCTTGTCACGGATATTTCACAACAAGGTCATTCGCCGGTATCCGGGCTTCGAGGAATTCTATGGCATGGAAGAAACCATCGAACACATCGTTGCCTATTTCCGCCACGCCGCCCAGGGACTGGAAGAACGCAAACAAATTCTCTACTTGCTCGGTCCGGTCGGTGGAGGGAAATCATCACTGGCCGACAAACTCAAGGATTTAATGGAAAAAATGCCGTTCTACGCGATCAAGGACTCGCCCCTGAACGAGAGCCCGTTTGCACTGTTCGATCCGGTCGAGGACGGCCCGATCCTCGCAGAAGAGTACGGCATTCCCGATCGCTATTTGCATACCATCATGTCGCCTTGGGCTGTCAAGCGTCTTCACGAATACAACGGCGATATCACCAAGTTTCGGGTGGTCAAGGTCTACCCTTCCAAACTCGATCAACGCGCGATTTCCAAGACAGAACCCGGCGACGAAAACAATCAGGATATTTCGTCGCTCGTCGGCAAAGTCGATATTCGCAAGCTCGAGCATTTCGCTCAGGATGATCCCGACGCCTACAGTTTCTCCGGTGGTTTGTGCCTGGCCAACCGCGGCATCATGGAGTTCGTCGAGATGTTTAAAGCGCCGATCAAGGTGCTGCACCCGCTGTTAACGGCAACCCAGGAAGGCAATTACAAAGGCACCGAGGGCTTATCCGCGATGCCGTTCGAAGGCACAATCCTGGCCCACTCCAACGAATCGGAATGGCAACAATTCAAGAACAACAAGAAGAACGAGGCCTTTCTCGATCGGGTTTATGTCGTTAAAGTTCCGTATTGCTTGCGTGTGACCGATGAGATCCATATTTACGAAAAGCTGCTGACCCACAGCGCTCTCGATCAAGCCCCGTGCGCCCCGCACACGTTGAAAATGATGGCGCAGTTCGCCGTGCTCTCGCGTCTTAAGGAACCAGAAAACTCCAGCATCTATTCGAAAATGCGGGTCTATGACGGCGAGAACCTCAAAGATACGGATCCGCGCGCAAAATCCTATATGGAATACCGTGACTTTGCCGGTGTCGACGAAGGCATGACCGGTTTGTCCACGCGGTTTGCGTTCAAGATTCTATCCAAGGTGTTCAACTTCGATCATGCCGAAATCGGTGCCAACCCGGTTCATCTTCTCTACATCCTCGAACAGCAGATCCAAGAGGAACAGTTTCCACCGGAAATTCAGGAACGCTACTTACGCTTCATCAAGGAATTTTTGGTTCCTCGCTATGTCGAGTTTATTGGTAAGGAGATTCAAACCGCGTATCTTGAATCCTATTCCGAGTACGGCCAGAATATTTTCGATCGTTATGTAATCTATGCCGACCATTGGATTCAAGACCAGGAATTCCGCGATCCAGAAACCGGTGAAATTTTCGATCGTGGGGCGCTGAACGAAGAGTTGGAAAAAGTCGAAAAACCGGCGGGCATCGCCAACCCAAAAGATTTTCGCAACGAGGTGGTCAACTTCGTGTTACGCGCACGGGCCAACAACGCCGGACGCAATCCCGCCTGGACCAGCTACGAGAAACTGCGGGAGGTGATCGAGAAGAAAATGTTCGCCAACACGGAGGAATTACTACCCGTGATTTCGTTCAGTGCGAAATCCTCTGCCGAGGATGTCAAGAAACATCAGGAGTTCGTTGACCGCATGGTTAAGAAAGGTTACACCGCCAAACAGGTGCGACTGTTGTGTGAATGGTACTTACGGGTCCGTAAAGCGAGTTAATTTTGTCTCATTTCATCGATCGCAGACTGAGCCCGAAAAACAAGAGCACGGTCAACCGGCAACGGTTTATCGAGCGGTTTCGGCATCAAATCCGAGTTCGACCTCCCGGAAATTTCCT
>CAZWQC010000217.1:1224-5032 GCA_964635785.1 uncultured Ectothiorhodospiraceae bacterium | reverse complement strand
CGGGCCAAGGTGCCAGGGTGACAGGAAACGTAAAGGATCTTTGCGGGTCGCTGGTACGCGAGGCTGGCGATTACCCCCTCCGCGCCAATTCGAGGTGGGTCGAGCAATGCGATATCAAAAGGGGACTGCATCCAATCCGCTCGAACCGTGTCTTGGGATAAATCGGCCACAACAAAACGGGCATGATCGATCCCGCTACGCCGCGCATTGGTTTGTGCACGCGACACCATCGCAGCATCCCCCTCAACCCCGAGGACTTCCCCAACATGCCGTGCCAGCGGTAGGCCAAAATTGCCCAGACCGCAAAATAAATCCAGTACTCGATCGGTGGAACTCGGTTTAAGCAAGGCGATGGCCTGTTCGACCATATCGCGGTTAATTGCCGCATTGACCTGGACGAAATCGGTGGCGAGGAAGTCGATACGCACTTGCGAGCTCGGGTGGGTCAGCCACAACGCCTGGTTTTCTGGCCATAGTGGCTGCAGCGTATCGGGGCCGGCTGGTTGCAAAGCGATCTGCACCGACTGATCGACCGCAAATTCCTGGAGTGCCGCCAAATCGGTCGCTACCAGCGGTTCGAGATGACGAAACCCAAGCGTCGTGGTCTCGTCACCAACGGCAACTTCGATTTGCGGAATCCGCTCGCGCGCAGCTAATCTACCAATCAATTCAGCCAGCGGGCTCAGTAGCTGATCAACCGGCGCGGCAAGTACCGGACAATGCGTCAGGTCCGCCAACAACCGACCCTGCTTTTCCCGAAAACCGACCAGCACCCGGCCTTTCTTGTGGACGTAGCGCACGCCGAGCCTTGCCTTGCGTCGATAACCTCGGGTCGGTCCGAGCAGCGGCGGCAAGACACGCAACGGTGTTACCTGACCGATACGCGTCAACGCCTCGACCAAGGCCTGTTCCTTCGCCGCAATCTGGGCCAGCGGTGTCAGATGCTGCAAACTACAGCCACCACAAACACCGAAACTGGGGCAAAAGGGTTGACAACGATCTGGACTGGCCGCCTCGACCGAAACCACCCGACCCTCATCAAAATCGCGACGCCGCGCGGTATAAACGAATTGCACCCGTTCTTTGCCAAGCGCCCCATCGATAAACGTGGTTTTACCACCAATTTTGGCCACGCCGCGACCATCGTGGGTCAGCGACTCAACCTGACACGCAACCGGTACAACGGACCGCGGTTGCCGACGGGATCCGCTTGGGGGATCAGAGCGCGTCATGGCAGCTCCGACCGATCGGATGAATGGGAAACATCATGACGGCTACGTAACACCGCTTTCGCATTCAACGAGCTTCACCGGACCCCGTTCCCGTCAAGTCCCATGCGGAAACGAACCCATCGAAATGGACCTGCCCTTGATCAACCAAATAGGATCGCAGCTGTTGACAGCGCTGCTGGTATTCCTCAACTAACAACCGCCCCCGCATCAGCTCGAACCGCAAATAAATCAGGTAGGTATTCAGTACATCGGTTTCGCAGTACTGCCGGATCGCAATGATGTCACCGGCTTGGAAACTTGCCCACACCTTGCTGCCGTCCATACCCATCTTCCCCGGTAACCCGAGCAGGGTAGCCACTTCATCCAACGGCGCGTTTGATCGCGGTTGATAACCGGCCAATACGTCCATTAAATCGATATGGCGCCAATGAAAACGACTGATATAATTGTTCCAGCGAAACCCCTGCTCCATATCACCCAGTTCCCAATACATCGGCGCCTGGACGCTGTGGAGCAAGGCTCGGTAATGCAAAACCGGCAAATCGAATCCGCTGCCATTCCATGACACCAACACGGGCTGATAGCGCTGCACGCCATCGAAAAAGCGTTTGACCAAGTCCGCCTCCGCCGAATCCGGTTGACCTAAGGACCAGACCTTGACCTGTTCGTCATCGGCCATCACAACGGAAATACTGACAATACACTGCAAATGGGGTGGCAAGAATTCGTTACCGGTTTTTTGTTGGCGCAGGTGGGCCATCGCTTTGGCTATCTCGCCATCGGGCAAGTCGCCAAGGTCATAGAGTCGACGACCGGTGACAACATCCGGAACCGTTTCGATATCGAAAACAAGTACTTTACTCATCGTTAGACCTCATCAGTGGATCATCGTATGGCGCCATGGACCGTCACCCGATGGTCTGACCTCGGCAAGGTTTTTGAGCCGTCACCAAACACTCTCGCCATTCCCGCCATCGCCGCTGCCGAGTACTGTCTCCGCCGAGCTTCGCACAAGCGTTTAGGGTCGAGCGGAGAATGAAGGGTATCAGGCTAACGACGATCGCCGAAACACCATGGCAAGCTGTTCCACCACAAAAATGCGTCGGGCCTTTTCGCGGCACTGCTCGATGCGCTCGCACAACCTAAAGTGACAATCGACCCCTTGGGCGATCGTCACCATGACCACCCAGGCGCATGGCCAATTTCAAACGAAGACGCCCCCGGTTTTCCCGTGGGCGTTGTCATCCGGACATGAGGCGCTGGACGACCCCGCGACTTCCTACCGAGTTATTTGTTGTTGCGAGAGTTTTTGCAGAACAAGTCGGCTGCGTCCCTCCACCCGTTGAGGCAAGGGACGCAACAACTCATGAGACGATGGCTTGGGATCAGCCGATGACGTGGCCTTAGCCGCGGCCCAAAGCGACGCTAGCTAGTGCGCGATAGGATGCCGCGCCAGCCGCTCACGGATCAGCCGCTCAGCCTGATCGGCGAGGTTATCGTAGGCCAGGCTGACACCATCCAATGACATCGGCGATGGTTCGGCAACACTTGCGGCAAAGACATCGAAAGCCCAATTTTCGGCAGCACGTTGAATCTCATCGTCGCTCGGGTTCGCGCTGACATGAATTGGAAAGGTATCGATCAACATAAGAGCGGGCGTCGGCATCGGTGCTTCCTCCAGTGGAACGTAAGAATTTTCTGAATCTTTGGTTACGCCCGGAAGATAAGGCAACTATCGGACCAACTCACCCTCCACCGGAAAAACCGACGCTATCCGGTCGCCTGCGCAGGATCGTTCGACGTTTTCGAGCCGCAACACCGCCAGCACCTGCCAAGACTGTCCACCGGACGGACCATCGTGGACAGCTTTGGGTTTCATCGTGCACATACGCCCGCATGGGCATGATGCCAGCAAAAAGCATGGAACGGCGTTACCGTTATGGCTTCTCACCTAAATACAGCTTGGCAGCTTGGGGCTCGATCCGAAAATGGAAATGGCGCAGGAAGTCCATCCCAAGCAATCCTTCCGCAGGGGCATCGAGATCGATATCGGCAATGGCGATGCGCAGATCATCGACTGCGTAGCCAGCGAGTGCTAACCGAATGTCGTCGGCCACGTGGGCCAGCGTTAAACCACCGGCCGTCCGTAGTTGTAGCACCGGCTCGGCACTGACTGTCAAACCAAGACGGCCTGCCACGGGCTTGCTCAGCAATGACAAACTGGCCCCCGTGTCAATCAATAAAACCGTACTGCCACCATCATTGACCCGTACTTTAACAGCAAAGTGGTTCCCCATGGGCAGTAGCGAAATGTTCTTCGGGAAACGCTCGGCCAGCTCAAGTTGGCGTTGAACGCGACGGTGTAATTCAGTGGCGCTGCGGTGCCAAGTCGGATCCTGTAATGCATACTGAAGATGCAAGAGGGCCTCGTCATATTCGGCAAAAAGGAACAGGGTCTCGGCAAGACGATAGTGGTAACGGGATTCTTCCGGCCACTGCGTAACAAGCGTCCGTAGTAAACGCAATTTCGGCGCCGGATCGTCTCGGCTGCTCAATACATTGAGTGCCTCATCGGC
>CAZWQC010000217.1:0-1214 GCA_964635785.1 uncultured Ectothiorhodospiraceae bacterium | reverse complement strand
GGCAACAGACCGCGCAATCTCTTCAATCTCAAGATGCCGATGGGACGACTGGGCATAACCACGTAGCTCGATTGCCAACTCCAGCGCATGCTCCAGCTCGCCACCCGCACGGTAGACGCGAACGGCCAACAACTGCGCGTCGATCGAGCGGGGATGCTGCGCGAGCGTCGCTTCGACCGCTTTCCGTGCTTTGACCAACTGCCCTTGGTTTAGCCAGGTCTCGATCCTGTCGAGAAGATCTGACTGGCTTGTCTCGGGTTCGGCCGTGGGGAGCCTTACCACGCTTTCAGGCACGAACCAAGTCGGGTTGTAGACATTCGGTCGACTCACCTGCACCGAATTGTCCGCCGGGATCGACGCCGGTACAACCGCAACGGGCGGCCGTGTCGCAACACCTTGCTCGGGCAACAATCGACCGAGCCAAACACCGAGCAAAAAGACGAGCACATAACTTAGCGCACGCATACCTACCACTTCCCTCGGGTATTGTTCGTTGCAACGTATTCGGCGTTACCTCATGCTCCCCACACGAGGAACGAAAGGACCGGCCGCGACAGGCGTCCCCACGAGGGCGAAGGGACGAGTCACTTCTGCTGCCCAAACCAGGATCTCAAGGCCGGTCAGGTCGGCAATCATCGATAGTGATTGTTGCAAAAGTTTTCCCAGAACAGTCTGCTGCGTCCCTCGCCCCCGCGGGAGCAAGGGACGCAAGAACTGATGAAACGATTGCTGAGGTACCTTAGCCACCACCGAGCGATTAAGACGTGGCAGTGCGTCCTGCAACCCGCCAAACCCCAAAGCCGTTAAGCCGCTGCGGCCTTGTCTGTATCATGTGAAGCGGACCCGGCAATGGTAGCGGCTGGCGGTTCACTGTGATCGGCGGCTAGACTGGTTTGCTCATCCGGGTTCGACGTGTTCACCTCGGCCATTTCTGCCGCCGTTTCATCCGTTTTGTGGGCGGTCGTGTTCGCCTGTGCTGTCGCCGGTTCGGCAGTTGCCGATATCGCGGCATCTTCGGCGGTGGTCGAGGCAACGTAGGGTTCGTCGCCTAAGGCAGGTACCGGTGCCAACTCGCCGGGGTCGGTGACGGCAGTAGCCTGCTCGGCATCACCTTTGACTGAAGCGGACGGATTGAATCGGTCCGTTTCGACCCGGCGAATGCCAACATACGCATTGACGTTCGCCCCACCCTCTCGCTTTTCGATCCGCTGGAT
>CAZWQC010000216.1:1687-5051 GCA_964635785.1 uncultured Ectothiorhodospiraceae bacterium | reverse complement strand
CGACTTGGGCGGTGAGTTTTGGGCAGATGGCCGTTGGCAACCCCCGCCGATGACGCAAGCGGATAGGGCGGTCCCGCCGGAATCGGCAGCGTCGATTTCAAGCGATGCGCGTGTTGTGTCGCAGCAAACCAGTGCCGTTATGGTTTCACCGACGCTCACCGGCCAAGATTTCCGCGAGGAAACCATCTATTTTCTGATCACAACCCGCTTCAACGACGGTGATCCAACAAATAATTTTTTCTGCCGGGATCGTATCCGGTTCGATGCGGCGGGTCACGCCATCGATCCTCATTGGCGTGGGGATTTCAAAGGGCTGATCGAAGCGCTGGACTATATCGCCGACCTCGGCTTTACCGCGATTTGGATCACCCCGCCGATCGAGAATCGTTCGGGGCTGGATTACCATGGTTACCATGGTTACGATTGGACCCGCATCGATCCACGTTTGGAAAGCCCCGATGCGACCTATCAGGATCTGATCGACGCCATGCACAGCCGCGGTTTGAAGCTCATTCAGGATGTTGTGATCAATCACTCGTGTCAATACGGTATTCGCGATCAGGTCCATATCGATCATTTGCCGATCAAATACTACGTCCCGTCGGGTTGTGAGCAAGGGCAGGTCGATCATGGTCCCTACCAGGGTAATCTCGGCAATTATGCCTGGCCCAATCGGGATGATATCGACAACCCCGTGACACCGGCCTGGTATCGCGAACGCCATACCCGCGATCCGAACGGGATCGAACCTCTCGTCGATCCCCAAACGGGGGAGACCGTCCCCAAGCCCGGTTACAACCCAGGCCGTTTTTTTGGGATCGATGCCCAGCGGCTCGATCCATCCTGGTACATGCAGCATGGGTTTATCTGCGGTGGTGATTGGGAAAGTGCCGCGGTGCAACAGAAACACATTGCCGGGGACTGCATTAATCTGGCCCTGGAGCATGAATGCGTTTTTGAGTATTTGACCAAAGCGATCAACCGTTATTTAGATATGGGGGTGGATGCCCTGCGCATCGATACGGTCAAGCACGTACCGCGCGATACCCTGTTGACGTATGTCAATGCATGGAAAGCGCATAAACCGGGGTTGTTCGTTTTCGGCGAGAATCTCGTCAAGGGTTTGGGTTGGGGCGATCTGGGCGGGGGTGATAACGGCCCTTCCTTTATCCGGCCCTGGTGGTATACCCGCCTCGGTCATGACCCGAAAGACCCGAACGCCGACGGTGACTCTGGGTTCGCGGTGCTGGATTTCGGTCTTTTTTCGACCTTTCGGGACAACGTTTCGAAGGGAAGTTATGAACAGATCGGCCAGGTGTTGAGCATGGATTGGATCTATGGTGACCCGACAACTTTGGTGACGTTTCTGCAAAATCACGATATCGGTCCTGACAACGATTTCAAGTATCGCTTCAAGGGTGAGCAGTGGATGGCAGCGGCGGCGTATAACCTGATCTGGACCGTGCGCGGTATTCCCTGTCTGTACTATGGTGAGGAAATCGAATTCATGCGGGGTGCACCGCAGGATGTCGAGGGCGAGAAGGATACCTTGGAGACGACGGGGCGCGCCTATTTCGGTGATCATTTGACCGCACAGAAGATCGATCAAACGCAGTCCCATCCGCTCTATCGGCATATTCAGCGACTGAATCAAATTCGGCGTCGTATCCCTGCATTACAAAAAGCGCCCATGAGCCACGTCCACGAATGGGGCAACGGCATGGCATTCGTGCGGGATTACCCGGCAGGCGGGTCGTATTGTGTCGTCGGTTTGGCGATTGCCTCGGCACAAGGCATCAAGCTCAGTGGTGTACGCAATGGTACCTATCGTGATTGTGTCACCGGCAAGGACATCGACGTCATGAACAACGAAATTCACTTCCATGTGAACGCCAATTCTGCCGGCATTTACGTTCTCGATGGACCCGGCAAGATCGGTCGCGACGGAGCTTACCTGCGGTAACGAACGACTCCGGCAATAATCCAATGATTTGTTTTGTGATTGCGTGTCAGCGAGCGACGTCGAGGACGCATGCAGGCATTGCCGAGGGGGCCGATTAGCCATGACGCTGTTGTTGGTCTACATTGCCATCGCGTTAGGTTTTTCCTTCCTATGTTCGATTGCCGAGGCGGTATTGCTCAGCCTGACCCCGGCGTATATCGAGCTAGTGGAAACCAGGCAACCGCGAATCGGTCGACGCCTTGCCCAACTCAAGCAAGATGTGAATCGCCCGTTGGCGGCCATTTTGACGCTAAATACCATGGCGCATACGTTGGGTGCTGCTGGAGCGGGTGCGCAAGCTGCCGTCGTCTTTGGTAATGCCTCTGTTGGCGTCATTTCTGCGGTGTTGACGCTGTTGATTTTGGTGATTTCAGAGATTATTCCAAAAACGCTTGGTGCCGTGTATTGGCGACCGTTGGCACCGCTGACGGGATGGTTTTTGCAGTACTTGGTTGTTGGGCTCTATCCGTTCGTGTGGTTTGCCGAGCGCCTGACCAACCGTATCGCCGGGTCGCACGCCCAGCTGGGGGTCAAACGCGAGGAGTTTGTGGCCATCGCCGCCGTCGGCGCGCGCGAAGGCCAATTGCATCGCCAAGAATCGCGCATTCTCAATCACTTGTTGCGTTTTCCTAGTACGTCGGTGCGCGCCATTATGACGCCTCGACCGGTGCTCTTCACGCTACCACAATCGCTGACGGTTCATGCGTTTTTTCAAGCCCACGGTGACCGAAGTTTCTCCCGTATTCCGATTTATGGAGCGCACCCCGACGACATCAGCGGATTCGTTTTACGCAGCGATTTATTGCTGGCTTACGCCAAACAGGAATTCGAACGAACCCTGGTGACCTTTAGGCGCGACATGGGCTCGGTTCTCGACCGCGCCACCTTGCTCACTGTCTTCGATTATTTGCTCAACCAGCGTGCACAGATTACGCTGGTCGTTGACGAGTATGGCTCACCGCTTGGTTTGGTGACGTTGGAAGACATTTTAGAGACACTGATCGGATTTGAGATTGTGGATGAGAATGACCGCACGGTCGATATGCAGGCACTGGCACGGCAGCTTTGGGTCGAACGGGCTCAGCGCATGGGGATTGCTGCGTCGTCTGGCTCGACTTTGGAAGAGTAGGCGTCGGCGGCCGAGTGGGTCGCCAACGTGGCACGAAGTCCAAAGCAAACAGTCAGTGAGGCCTATGGCCAATGCCAATCCGGTCGATGGCGCAGCGGGCGGTCCCTGCGGTGCGTGGCGAGGGTGAGTCGGGTAATCTGTTCAAGCACGGTTGTGATTCATTCGAGTTCGGGACCATCGCCGAACAACGCCACTTCGACTGCGGCGCACAGGATATGACCAATCAGGATGTG
>CAZWQC010000216.1:0-1677 GCA_964635785.1 uncultured Ectothiorhodospiraceae bacterium | reverse complement strand
CTTGAATTCTCGGTGTGCGCGCAGATGGAACGCGTAAACAAATATCACATAACTCGGCCATTGCCCCACCCGTCGAGCCGGTCAGACCGATACTTGCAACGTGCAATGGTCTGCATGCCTCTAGCGCGCGAACCATGTTAGGGGAGTTGCCCGAGGTCGAGATAGCGATGAACACATCGCCCGGTCTCGCGTTGGCCTCAAGCTGGCGCTTGAATACCATTTCGTAACCGTAGTCGTTGCTGATCGCGGTCATCACTGACGTATCAGTCGTCAGGGCGAATGCTGGAAGTGCATTTCTTTCGACGTTGAATCGGCTGATCAATTCAGCAGCCAGGTGTTGGGCGTCGGCTGCACTGCCACCGTTACCGGCAAGCAACGCCTTGTGCCCGGCTTGGTAGGCCTGGATTAGTAGTCGACATGCGTCGCCGATTTGCGCAATCAAACGTTGATCGTCCAAGAGCGTTTGCTTGGTTTCGAGCGATTCACGTACCTGATGTGCGATAAAGCGATGGGAAGCTGGATCCCGAGTAAAACTTGCCATGCTTGGGTTCCGTGATGGACAAAAGGGGAGTTTACGCTGCGCCACGATAGCGCCGCTAGGTAGCCGACACCGCTTGAACACCACGACCAGAACCCGGTGTTCGGCAGGTTCAGGTGAATGGGTTCGCACGGGTTGCGGTTATCCGCCAACGGCCTGACAACGGACTGCAGCTGCCCGATCGGTTGAGGAAACATCAAGGTTTGTCGTTTTGGGTATCAACCTGCCCGGTGGATTCCAGACCATGGGTCAGTAAATCGTCGATGAGTTGAAGGTTGGTATCCCAATGGTAATGACGGAGAATACATTGGCGTCCACCCGGGACGGACTCGCGTTGGCAACGCAACAATTCGATCGCCTTGCGGGCGAGTGTCGTTGGGTCGTCGGCGACGATGGGTGTGAACTCTGGGCAAGTTTTGATCCCGGTCATGGCGTGCGAGGTTGCAATGATCGGACGTTCCATGGCCATGGCCTCGAGCGCCTTGTTCTGTATGCCTCTGGCGATTCGTAACGGCAAGACGGCAGCAGCGGCGTGACGAACGTAAGGCCGAACGTCGGGTACGGCGCCCGTGACGCAGATGCCTGGTCGGTCACCGAGACGCCTGACCGATTCGCTCGGATTCATGCCGACGATGTAGAACAACACGTTCGGGGCCTCGCGTTGAATCGTCGGGAATACGTCGTTGGCGAACCAGGTGACTGCGTCGATGTTGGGCCAATAATCCATGGCACCGGTAAATACCAGGGCGCGGGTATTGGGCTGAAAGGGATTCAATAGCTTGGCATTGGGGTCGAAGAACTCGGTGTCGACGCCTTGGGTGCGAAAAGTCACGCGGTCGGCGACCTCCGGGGCGAGTGTTTTGAATAACGCGGCCTCCGGTTCCGAGATGAAGACGCTGGCATCGAAACTTGCGGCCATGCGCCGTTCGAAGGCCAGGAGTCGGCGGGATTCGCGCCGGTAGAGCCAACTCAAGGGCCAAGGTTTGCTCATCGCATAGCTGCGCCACTTGTCCGAGTCGACGTCATCCATGTCGTAGACCACGCGAGCGCCTTCCGGCACGCGACCGTCGACGTACTGCGCCATGGCGCCGCTGTATAACAGAATCCCGGCGGGTTCGTGTTCGCAGACGATCCGGTCG
>CAZWQC010000215.1:0-5067 GCA_964635785.1 uncultured Ectothiorhodospiraceae bacterium | reverse complement strand
GCAGGCGCGTCGTTGGTGTGCAAGCTTGAAAGGACCAAATGTCCTGTCAACGCGGCCTGAATCGCCATCTCTGCGGTTTCCAGGTCGCGAATCTCACCCACCATAATGATGTCCGGATCTTGGCGTAGCATGGTCCGTATGCCACTTGCGAAATCCAGTCCAATCGCGTGGTGGACTTGCATTTGATTGAAATTGGACTCGACCATCTCGATCGGATCTTCGACCGTGCAAATATTGACTGCCGGGGTCGCGAGATGGCGCAGGGTCGAGTAGAGTGTGGTGGTTTTGCCGGAACCGGTGGGTCCGGTGACAAGGACAATTCCATTGGGCTGCGTGACCATCTGTTGCCAGCGATGCGCCTCGGCATCGTCGAAACCGAGTGCGCTGGCGTCTTGCATGAGGATCTGAGGATCGAAAATCCGCAGGACCAGCTTTTCGCCAAAAGCGGTTGGCATGGTCGACAAGCGAATTTCCACTTCACGTCCATCTTCGGCACGGGTTTTGATGCGGCCATCCTGCGGTCGTCGTTTCTCGGCCAAGTCCATGCGCCCAAGAATTTTCACGCGACTGGTCAGTGCGACCATGACCGTGGCGGGGACTTGGTAGACCGGATGCAATTGGCCGTCGATGCGAAACCGAATATTCCCGACATTGCGGCGTGGTTCCATGTGAATGTCACTCGCCCGTTGCTCCAAGGCGTATTTCAACAGCCAATCGACGATATGGACGATATGCCGATCATTGGCATCGAGATTGCTGGCTTTGCCGAGTTCGACCAGGGCTTCTTGATTGTGTAGACTGAAATCGCGGTCTTCCGTATCGGCCACAGCGCTGCGCACTGAGCGGGAAACCCCAAAAAACTCGTCACGATAGCGTGTAATATCGCGAGGATTGGCGATGACCCGGACGATATCCCGGCGCAGTACCTTGCCGAGCTCGTCGATCCAAACAGTGATGTACGGTTCTGCCGTCGCAAACACGACCGTTTGCCCGGTCACCGCCACCGGCAGAATATGATTGCTGGCAGCGTAGGCCGACGTCACGAGGTTACCGATGCTCGGCACATCGATACGTAATGGATCGACACGCAGGTAGTCGAGCCCGCAGTGTTGCGCCAGCCAAGCGGTGAGATACTCGAGGGTCAATAACCGTTCGGGTTCGCGCCGGTGAGCGATTTTGGCGTTCGCGACAACTTCCAAGGGGTGATCGCGACGGGTGTCGGCTTGGGAATCCGCGTGCAGCAGTTTTTGCCGGTCGGACGGTGATAGTATCCCGTCGGCGACCAAGTCGCTGACGACTTCCGCGAGTGTGAGACGGTGTTCGCCGGTTGACATGGGTCAGCGATGTGTCCTGGTTTGGGTCGGCCGGTCATGGGGTTGGGACAGGATCGTTCAGTCACTCTTGATCGTTGCCATGATGTTTCACGATCAGCTATTCCTACGGAGGTTATCATGTTTGATCGCGAAAAGTCCTTTGTGCTCGCGCCATTCCTGGTTGCGTTGTTCGGCGCGTGTGGCTGATTCTTGGCGGGAGTCGGTTGTTGGCGAGTGAGGCCCCGTGGTTTGCGGATATCGACGCGAATGGCCTGGTCGAAGCCGATACCGATGGTCTGTTGAGTTTGCGTTACGCGTTTGGATTTTGCGGCCAGACCTTGTTGGCGGAGGCCGTGGATCGACACCACTGCGGACGTTATGACGATCTGGCGGTGGCGGAATATATCGATCATCATCGTGCGTTTTTCGATGTCGACGGCAATGGTGGGTTCGATGCCCTAACGGACGGGATCCTACTTAACCGTTATCTGCGGGGGACTCGCGGTGATGCGTTGATTCGCGGCGCGGTGGATCAACGCGGGTGCAGTCGCTGTACATCGACGGAAATCAGCGATTATTTCGCGACCCATGCCGCCTTCGATTGCACCGAGAACAATGCCTTCTGCCCGCAAGTCGATATCGCCGGGGCCTCGGAATCACCTTCCCGGGTTTGGACCGGCTCCGTTTCGTGGCTTTGCCGATCCCACCCTGCGTCAAAGTCCACAATCCAATACGCTATGGCTGGCCTATTCTTGGCCGAAAAGATTGTCCATTACGATCGGCTGGGGCGCCGCTGGTTGGTCGGGGGCGTCGATCTGCATTTAGCGAAAAGCGAGGATCGGGGGCAACATTTTACCTTCCTCGAGCCGCTATTTACAACGCAAGCAATGGTTGATCCCGGGATCTGCGGAATCAACGGTTTTGTGTCAAACAAGGTGGCCACGCTGGCGCCGAGGCAGACTCCAGATGATGTTATCTGGTATCTGGGCCGGTTGGTGTATTTTCTGGAGCCGGGGACGATACTGCACAAGTTCCGAACCGACAGTATTCAGCTCAGGATCGCGACCGCCGAACGTCCGGAATGGCTGAACGAGACGACAGATGAGGCGATTTTAGGGACCGTGTTTACCCGTGCAAAATGGGGGGCACCACCTGCCTTGACGATATCGATCCGGGGCTGGCGGATTGCCATTGGGTCAACGAACCGGCCTTGTTCTGGCAGGACGATGCCTTGTACCATGCATTTTTATGCATGGTCTTTGATCTCGATCACCAAGAACCGATCGATGAGCGATATCGTATCGAGCTGATCAAGACCCATGCGCAAGGTGTACCAAGCCAATGGACATGGGTTTACGTCGGGGTACTGGCCGACCACGAGATGGCCTTGGCTTTGGGCGATAAGAGCCTGGTGCAAGTCGACATTGCGCGGGACCGGCGTGGTGGTCTATTTGTTTTACTTAATCCCAACCACTTTGATGCTGATCTTGCCGGCGAAATCCACTCGGGTTGTCGGGTGCTCGGGCTGGCATCGCTCGATCCGCCGGTATGGCACCGCAAGGAATCTGGCGAACTCGATTTGCGTGCATCGATCATCGCGACGGATTCAACGGCTTATGGCCCGGCGGCTTGCGGCTACGATCCAGCCAGCGATACTGGACTGTTGTTCACGCGGCGATTCATCTCAGACGAGGCCGGTGAAATGTCGTTTACGCTACATCGAACGGGCGTGCATCCTTAAGCCGTCCGGTTCAGTGCGAAGCTGAGTTTTGCTGTCCGCTCGGAAGCGAACGATGATACCGCGGCTTGCGTTCAGGCGGATAGGAAAAGACCCAAATACCGGCTAAAATCCAACGAGACCGCGGCCATACCGAGTCCGACCAAGGCCCCGACACTGACATCGAGCGGGAAATGCATGCCCTGATAGACGCGGCCGTAGGCAATGAGAACAGCGTATGCGCCGAGTATCAGTACAGCGGTGGTCGGCAAATGAACGCCGCCAACACCCAATACGGCAAAAGCGAACGCTGCATCGCCGGAAGGAAAACTCCGCGAGTACAACCGCTCGCGGTGCTCAATGCCGGGGATGAGCTTGCTCGGTCGCTTGTGCTGAAACGTTAGCTTCATGGCCCTTGCGGCCAAGCCGGCACAAAGGCCGGCGACGAGCATGTGGATGGCAGCGGTGGCGTTGCCAAGCCAAAGAAATAATGGTAGGAACGCAACCACCGCATAGCCTTTGCCAAGACGAAAGTAAAAACGGTACCACGCGTCCAAGGCCGGATGGCGATGGTCATAAACCCAGTTGAACACGGCGAGGTTCCAGCGAAGTTTGAGTTGCCAATCAGAATGCATGCGGTTCGTTCGAGAAGCCAATGACGTGGTAGTTTAACAAAAAACGGATGCAGAAAACAGCGGTGTTAAGAAGCGTATGGGTATGATTGATTGGATTGCACTTTGGTACGAGCGTCACCCGCGTGCCAACTTGCCGTGGCGACCGCTTGCATCGGTGTACTGTCTTGCCGTTCGGGTGCGCAGATCGTGGTGGCGGCGGCATGTTCCCCGACCGTTATCGGTGCCGGTGATCGTGGTCGGGAATCTTACCGTGGGCGGGACGGGGAAGACACCGTTGGTGATTCGTTTGCTCGAAGTGTTGCGCGAGGCGGGCTGGCGACCGGGTGCGATCAGTCGTGGCTACGGTGGCCGAGCGCGGGACTGGCCGCAATGGGTGGAAGCCGATTCCGATCCGAAGGTGGTGGGTGATGAGCCGGTGTTGATCGCCCGCCGCAGCGGTTGTCCGATGGTGGTTGGACCGAATCGTGTGGCGGCAGCGATGGCATTGTTGCAGGCGGGTCATTGTGATTGCTTGGTTGCAGACGACGGCTTACAACACTATCGTTTACCGCGAACGGTGGAGATCGTCGTGGTTGACGGACAGCGGCAGTTTGGGAACGGCTGGTGTTTGCCGGCGGGGCCGTTGCGCGAGCCGTTGACTCGGTTGCAAGATGTCGATTGGGTGGTCAGTAATGGCGCAACCATGGCCGGCGCTATCCCCATGACCCTGGAGGGTAGGGAGGTCATTGATCTGACGAATTCAAGTCATCGGCAACCGCTTTCTGTTTGGCGGGGGCAAGTGGTCCATGCGGTGGCCGGGATTGGCAATCCTGGGCGTTTCTTTGCGACGTTAGCAGAAGCGGGGTTGCGCACGAAGCGACATCCGTTTCCCGACCATCACCGTTACCGGCCGAACGATTTGTGCTTTAACGACCAGATTCCTCTCATCATGACCGAGAAAGATGCGGTAAAATGCCACCAGTTCGCGCTCGCCAATGCTTGGTATCTACCGGTCACCGCCGTGTTGCCACCGGCATTCGAGCTGGCTTTGCTCGCTGCGTTAGAAAGGTATGCTGATGGACAAACGTTTACTTGATATTTTGGTGTGTCCGGTCACCAAAGGGCCGTTGATTTACGATAAGGAACGTGAGGAGCTGATTTCCCGCTCGGCGCGTTTGGCGTATCCGATACGCGACGGCGTACCGGTCATGTTGGAGGACGAAGCGCGCCACTTAAGCGCGGAGGAACTCGATCGTTACCGCGATCGATGAGCGATTTCCAAATTGTCATCCCGGCGCGTTACGGCTCGGCTCGCCTGCCGGGGAAGCCGCTTTTACCGGTGGGCGGCAGACCGTTGTTGCAGTACACCTACGAGTGCGCGTTAGGGGCCGAAGCGGCGGGAGTCACGATCGCAACCGACGAT
>CAZWQC010000214.1:0-5077 GCA_964635785.1 uncultured Ectothiorhodospiraceae bacterium | reverse complement strand
GATTCGAACCCCTGTCGCCGCCGTGAAAGGGCGGTGTCCTAGGCCTCTAGACGAACGGGACGTGGACTGCGCACATCGCGACCAAGTGACGCCGGATCATCCGACCTCAACCGCTTACTGGAACCGACCGGCTAGTGGTGGAGCTAGGCGGGATCGAACCGCCGACCTCTTGCATGCCATGCAAGCGCTCTCCCAGCTGAGCTATAGCCCCGTCGCGAAGTCGTGTAGGATAGGACGACCATCGAGTGATGTCAATCCCTAATGTGCTTTTTTTTCGCTTATCTGGCCTAAGGCCCGATCGATACGCGCCAAGGTTCGTCCTGCTCCCAATAATGCCAAGGTGATATCGATGGGCGGTGAGACCGCGCCGCCGCTGACCGCCACGCGTAACGGTTGCGCAACCTTGCCTAGTTTGAGATCAAGCTGGGCGGCGGTTTCTTCGATGGCTCGATGAATGGTCTCGGCTTGCCACTCGGCAAGCGCAGCGAGTTTGTCCCGCAGTGTCGCCAAAGGATTCAGTGCGTCCTCCGTGAGGTGCTTGCCCGCGGCCTTGACGTCGTACTCGGCAAAATCCTCATAAAAAAACCGGCTCTGTTCGGCCATCTCGGTCAAGGTCTTACTTCGCTCGCGTTGAGCCAACACGACATCGACCAAGGGCGGGTCAGCGGCAGGATCGACACCCAAATTGCCCAGATGCCAGCTCAGCTGCCGCGCCACCTCGCCGAGATCGAGCGACTTCAGATAATGCTGGTTCAACCACAGGAGCTTGTCCGGATTGAACGCCGAGGCGGCTTTGTTGACATCGGCTATGTCGAAATACTCGATCATCTCGCCCAGACTGAAGACTTCCTGATCGCCATGAGACCAGCCAAGACGCACCAAATAGTTGAGTAACGCTTCCGGCAAGTAGCCTTCCTCGCGATACTGCAACACACTCACCGCACCGTGCCGCTTGGATAAACGTTTCCCGTCCGCGCCGAGAATCATCGGCACATGGGCATACACCGGCGGGTTGGCACCGAGCGCCCGCATGATATTGATCTGTCGGGGCGTGTTGTTGAGATGATCATCGCCCCGAATGACATGGGTGATTTCCATGTCGAGGTCGTCGACCACGACGGTCAAGTTGTAGGTCGGTGTCCCATCCGAACGCGCGATGATCAGGTCATCCAATTCGTTGTTGCTGAACCCCACTTTGCCTCGGATCGCATCGTCGACAACCACGCCACCTTCTTGGGGATTGCGAAAACGAATCACCGGACCCACATCGGCATGCGGCTCGGTGCGTTTGCGGCAACGACCGTCATACCGGGGTTTTTCCTTGCGTGCCATTTGCCGCTCACGCATGATCTCGAGTTCTTCCTTGGAGCAATAACAATGATAGGCGTCACCTTGATCCAACAGACGTTGAATCACTTCGCGGTAGCGCTCGAAACGATGCGTCTGAAAGAATGGCCCCTGGTCATAATCCAACCCCAGCCAGCTCATCCCTTCGAAAATGGCATTCACCGATTCCTCGGTCGAACGCTCCAGATCGGTGTCCTCGATCCGCAACACGAACTCGCCGCCATGCTTGCGGGCAAAAAGCCACGAAAACAACGCGGTACGAGCGCCACCAATGTGGAGGTATCCGGTTGGACTTGGCGCAAAACGGGTACGAACTTTCATGGAATTCCAAACGGGGTAATCACAGAATCGTTAAGGGTATAGCAGCGACTCGGTCCAAGAAAGCCCTGGCACCGATTCGTCGCAGGCAGCTGCATCAAAAAACGCGAACGAGCAGTTGCAGCAACGCCCACGCGTAAAGCGCGGCCAAAAGATCGTCGAGCATGATCCCAACACCCCCTGCAACGCGACGATCGGCTAAGTTTACCGGCCATGGCTTGGCGATGTCGAACAAGCGAAACAGTACGAAACCGATCACCAACCACAACCCGCCGCTTGGCACTGCGATCAAGGTAACCCACAGGCCAACCCATTCGTCCCAGACGATAGCTGCATGGTCATGCCCGCCGAGCCAACGGTTCGCTTGACCACAGAGCCAAACACCCAAAGCGAACGCGATCACGACGGTGAGCAGGTAAGCCGCCGTCGGCAAGCGTGCCAGCAAAACATAGCAAGGGACAGCCGCAAGCGTTCCCACTGTGCCCGGCGCCCGTGGCGACAAACCGCTACCCAAGCCCAAAGCCAGCAGTAACACGATGCGTTGCCCCGGACCGAGTCTTGCCAGAACACGAACGGGCGATGGGGGTATAGCGCTCAGGTCGGCATCGAGGGAACGGCTTAAATCTTGCTGGCAGCGATGGCTCATGGTGGGCTCGTCTAACGGTTCTCAAAAACGGTCTTAATTCGTTCGATCTCGGTTCGAGCCATGCCCTTTTCCTGCGGCTCGCTTAGCCGGATGGGCCATTTCCTCCAGACGATAACGTTTGGCCAGCTTGTCCAACACGCCGTTGACGAACTTGTGGGCATCGGTCGCACCGAAGGTGTGCTCCAGGTCCAGTGCTTCGTTGATGACGACGCGATAAGGGACATCCGGACAATACATCAGCTCGAACGCCGCTAAACGCAATACCGACGCCTCCACTGGATCGACTCGCGCCATCTCGCGGCTCATCAGCGGAGTCAATGCGGCGTCGACACGCGCAACCGCTTCGATCACGCCGAATAATAGCGTCCGAAAGAGCGTGTTGGCCGGCTCTTCGCATCCGTCCTCTTGGAATTGATTGAAAATGGTCTCGACATCGTAGCCGGTCATTTGCCATTGATATAACGCCTGCACGGTCAATTCCCGAGCACGATGACGGGGCACGACGGGCGCGGCTTGGATCGATTCGCTCAAGTTTCCGGACCACCACCGAGTTGACACATCAGGTTAACCATTTCCAACGCGCTCATCGCGGCGTCGCTACCTTTGTTGCCCGCCTTCGTGCCCGCACGCTCGATCGCTTGTTCGATGTTATCGGTTGTCAGCACCCCGAAGGCAACTGGCAGGTCCTGATCGAGCATGACCGACGCCAGTCCTTTGCTGACCTCATTGGCGACATAGTCGAAATGGGGCGTTCCGCCGCGAATCACGCAAGCGAGTGCGATAATGGCATCATAGCGGCCGGTCGCGCACATCCGCTGCACGATCAAGGGCAGCTCGTATGCCCCCGGAACGCGCACGATTTCGATGCGATCGTCGGTAACGCCATGCCGACGTAGCGTGTCGAGCGCACCGTCGAGAAGATGTTCGGTGATGAACGCGTTGAAGCGGGTCACGGCAATGCCGAACTGGGCATTTCTACCGTCGTAATGGCCTTCGAAAATGGCAATTTCTTTTGTCATGCTTAATTCCAATCGATTGATTGTTCGAAATGCTTTTGCAGAAAATGCGCTGCATCCCGGTTTGACTCTGCCCCAAAAAGTCATTCGGGGGCCATTGGCGGATGATTGCCAATCACACCTTTCTTTAGTCTTGCATGGCAAACACGAGCATCACGCAGACAGCCGAGCTGGCAAGCAAGCGTAAAAGATTGTTGCCGGTCGATGCAAAGCCTTGGCGCCAGAATGAGCCCATCGCGCAACCAACACAATGAGCACGAACCCGCATCGGCTCGATTTGCCTGCAAAACGGTGCGATCGCTACCGCCGTCGCGCTAGACGCCAGGACGATTGACCCTGCTCGTTCCTGCTCTCGCGCTCGATCAAACTCACCGCATGATACCCCGACGTGGTACGCACCTTAAGATGTGGCGTTTGCAATTGCGTACCGGCAAACAAATCGGCAGCGACCGTGACGGTTGCCTGACCCAACTGGGCTGCCGACCAGTCTTGCCAGGCTTGAATGTCCGCTTCAAGCGCATCGATACGTGCCTTGCACCCCGCAATCTCCTGCGGGATCGACACGGTTTGCTGTTCGTTTTCGTCCTGCTCGGCAAACAAGCGGTCCAAACGCTCGCCCGCAACACGAACCGTGTCCAGCAACGGTTCCAATTCCCGTTGAATGGCCGCGATATCCGCCCCCGCCTGGCTCAATTGCGCCTGCAATTCACGCCGACGCAACTCACCCCGGTCCTGAATCTGCGCATTGTGCTGAATCTCGTCGTTGAGCAATTGACGACGACGCTCGCAACCGGAGAATTGCGTTTGCAGGCGAGCGATGTGCTCGCGTTGTTCGGCCACTTCCTGCTCCAGAGCGACAATGCGGCGAGACGTGGCCTCATCCATGCCAACGGTCACTCGACAGGATTGGGCGTCCTCCGAACCGATTTGTTTGGCATGGATTCCCTGGAAAGCCGATATCTCCGACGAGAAAACCGCGCAAGTCGGCGCATCCAATACACCACTGGTGAACAAGTGCGCATCGATAATCTCCCGCCGCACCGAAATATCACTGGCTGCCACCACGGTGGCACTATGAATGAAACTGGCTTGGACGCCGCCAAGGCTATCGATACGCGCACCCATGATGCCGCCGCTCAACACAACATGCCCGGCCACCTTGACTTGCGCTGCCTCGATCTCTTTGGCAACCAACTCGCCACAGGTAACACAAAAACCGCTGCGCACTGTCCCATTGACAACGACCCGACCGGGGTAGTCGATGTGGCCAGTTTCGTAACCGACATCCCCGGCCAAGACATAATCGGATATCACCGACAGCTTGCCATCGGCCGTCAGACGCACGCGGCCACACCCCTGGCAGAACGGTTCGGTGACGCTGCTAATAAAGCCCAGCGTGCCCACCGCTCCGGGGATGCGAAACGGTCGGCTGGGATCTACGAAGTCGTAGCCGGCTTCTTCCAGCGGGCCAAAAGCCTCCTCTACGATCTGACGCATTTCGCGGAAGGTGACCACGTTGGTCTGCTGAAAATCGCTGACCTCGCCGAAGGGCATCATTTCGATGAAGCGCACTTCCAGATCGTGTTCCAACGTGAGCCGGGCCAGATCCACCATGTCTGCATCGTTGAAGTTGCGCACCACCACGCTGTTGAGCTTGATGGGCGACAGTCCCGCTGCGCGCGCAGCGCGAATCCCGCGCCACACGTCGTCAATATTTCCCCAGCGCGTGATGCGCGCAAACTTGTCCGAA
>CAZWQC010000213.1:2677-5092 GCA_964635785.1 uncultured Ectothiorhodospiraceae bacterium | reverse complement strand
GGATCCAACGTCGAGGGGGCTGGGTGGCCCGCCGGTAAACAGACCAATAGAGTCACTTCGGCCTCTTGGGCCATCAGTCCTTGGGCCAGGTTGCGGATGACGGGGGTGATGCCGCCGTGCTCTCCGGTGGGGTTGCTCCATAAGGGGCTGAGAAGGGCGATATGGGGCATGGCGATGCTTAACGGTGGCGGCGGAAATAGTGTTTGATACGGTCTTCTAACCAATCCAAAGTGCCTTTGGGGAGGGCTAATAGCCAACGGCCTTTCTCCTTGATGTCTTGCGCCTGTTGCAACAGGCCGATACCGGCATGCAGGGAGTAGCGCACATAGTTGGTATGGCTCTTGATTCCCAGCTCCTTGCGGTAGGGCTTGCCGAACCGGTTGGCCTCCTCCATGAAGTAATGGCGCATGCCGAGGGGGTTTTGAGTGCGCAGAGTCAAGCGATCCGAGGAGAGCCCGTCCGGCTGGTACTCGATATGCTGAATGACCTCATTGAAATAGCGAAATAGATGGCCATCGTGGGCCAGGCGGCTCCACAACAACGACGGACGAACATGGCGCTCATTGGGGAAGCAAGGGAAGGGATAGCGTTTGAGCACATCGGTGCGTACCGCGTTTTTTTTATCCCCACGCACGCCGTGTTGCAGGCGCATAGCCAGATAATGGCTGTCGCATAGATCCTCGGGAAATCGGCTACCCGCCACCCGGCCATCGGCCATATGTCCACACAGCCCTTCAACCCCGGCGAAGTGCGCCCGTTGCGCCAGGGGAATGGTTTGCCAATGATGCCAAAAACGGCTCAGGGCTGCAGGGGTGAGGGCGTCGTCTGAGTCCAAGATCACCGTAAAATACCCCTGTATATGCCGCAATGCGGTGTTGTGGGCACCATGCTTGCCTTGGTTTTCCTGCTTGATATAGCGCAGTGGGAAGTCCGCGTTGGCCTGCCAATCCCGTACCAGGTTCTCGGTGTCGTCCGTCGAGCCGTCGTCCACAACCAGGCAGTCAAAGTCGCAGAAGTCTTGGGCAGCCACGCTCTGAAGGGCCCTGGGGAGGGTGTGGGCCCGGTTGTAGGTGGGGATGAAGATGGTGAATGCCGGATGGTGTGTTTCGATCGGGTCTGTGGGCATGGTCGGAACCTTTGTTGAGACGACTGGCGGTCAGTCCTACGCGGTGGATGATGAGGCAATGCTTGATAAATGGTACATCCAACTGCAGAACCCATAGTTTGCACGACTACGCAGGTGCGCGGCAATCCGTAGGCATACAAAATTTCCGTTTGCTAATGAGGTGAGTTCTGGCGAGAATCAGCGGGCCAGCGTCGCAAATTCTGCGCGAAACATGCGCAGCGGCTAGCGCGAAGCGACGATTGGTGGCGGGCGAGGCGATGGTGATGTACTGCTGAGCGAGAGAGTAGCGAGTCTGTGATGAATGATGATTGTTTCGATCCGATTGCGGAACTCTTGGCAACGACTAGATACATTGCGATCGTTGGCGTTTCCGAGAAACCGCACCGCGCCAGCTACCAGGTCGCGGAGTACTTGCTGGAACAAGGATACCGAGTTTTCCCTGTCAACCCAAAGTTCACGACACTGCTCGGCTTGCCGTGTTATGGCTCGCTGGCAGCGGTTCCCGAGAAGCCCGATATTGTCGATGTGTTTCGTTCCGTCGAGGCCATGCCCGGCGTTGTCGAGGAGGCGATCGCGGTACAAGCCGGTGCGGTTTGGATGCAGTTGGGTCTTGTCCATGCGCAGGCAGCTCAGCGCGCTCAGGCGGCCGGTCTGCAAGTGGTGATGGACCGCTGCATCAAGGTGGAACATCGCCGTTTACTCGCCCTAAGGCGTGGTTGCGGTGAAACGCCTCAGGTGGATTGAAGATCTTGACCTCCTAGGCTGGTTTTGGTGAGATGACTGTCAGTGTTCGCTTGCCGAGTGTGTTTCGGTCAGCCAGAACGCTTGCAAGGTGTACTATCTATTGTTTCATGAATTTTCTAAGCCCCTGCGGGGGATTGAGATGTAGCAGGCTTAAACCATGCGAGAATTGTTGCAACGAGTACTCTGCCGTTATAGTTTTTTGCTCGGTATCGTCTTAGGAAATACCGCGGCGACTGCCGAGTCTGTAGCGCCTTACCTGTTGGATTTTCGTCTGCAAACGTTGCCCACCGGCGAGCGGATCGATTTGCGGGACTACGAAGGTCAACCGGTGCTCTTAATGTTCTTTGAGCCGGATTGCCGTTGGTGTGCACAGGAAATTCCGCTGTTGCAGGCACAACCGTTAGTGAAAGAGCGTTCATTGCAGGTGGTGTTGGTGGGTGTGCAGGGTGACCGTCGTGCGCTGACAGGGTTTTTGCGGCGCAACCGGGCGGATTTCACCGCCGTGTTGGCGTCGGATACGTTGCTCGCTGCGCTAGGAGGGGTTC
>CAZWQC010000213.1:0-2667 GCA_964635785.1 uncultured Ectothiorhodospiraceae bacterium | reverse complement strand
TCCTTTTTTCTTGTTGGCCGATTCACATGGGCGTTTGGTGGCGGCGAAACGGGGGTTTTTGCCTGCCGACACTTTACAGGCGTTTCTAGATCTCGCCGACTAGGGCGAGCGCTGTTAGAGGTTCCCATGGTTGCGTCAAGCGACAGCGTATCGCCGTGGGTGGCATGCGCCAGATAGGTCTTCAAGCCTGCCAGCCGAGTGTTCGCCCTTCAACAAATCCTCGGGAGCGGATCGTCTTCGAGTTCGTCGAGTAAGCGTTGGCCGCCGAGTGGTGTTTGTAGGATGACTTGCGGGGGACCGGATTCGATTCGGCCGATGATGGCGGCATCTCGGCCCTGTGGGTGTTGTCGCCATGCCGCCAGTGCCTGCTGTGCTTGATCGGTGGCGACAACGGCCACGACCCGGCCTTCGTTGGCGAGGTAGTAAGGATCGTAACCCAGCATGTCACAGACCGACTGTACCGGCGGTTTTACGGGAACTGCCTGTTGGTCGATGAGGATCTGTACGCCACAATAGGCGGCAATTTCATTCGCAACCGTGGCGAGCCCGCCGCGAGTCGGATCGCGCATGAACTTGAGTCCAGGTAATTGGGTCAGTGCTTGGCACAGTGGCAGGACACTTGCCGTATCGGATTGCAGATCGCCGCGCAAGCCGAATTGCTCGCGAGCTAGCATGACTGCGGTGCCGTGGTCGCCGACCGAACCACTAACGATCAGCGTGTCGCCGGAGCTGATTCGGTTTAGTCCGATATCGAGTGTCGTTGGACGCAAGCCAATGCCAGTGGTTGCCAGATACAGGCCACTGCCTTCGCCGCGCGGTAGGACTTTGGTGTCGCCGGCAACAACGAGGACTTGACTTGCGCTGGCTGCCGTCGAGAGGCTGGCGATATAACGGTCCAGTTCGGCCACGGTCAAGCCTTCCTCGATAAAGGCGTTCAAGGTGAGGTATTTGGGAATGGCGCCAGCCACGGCAAGGTCGTTTACGGTGCCATGGACGGCTAGGCAACCGATGTCGCCGCCGGGAAAGGCCAACGGTTTGACGGTGAAGCCGTCGGTGGTCATGACCGGAATGCCTTCATCGAGCGTCAACGGCACGGCATCGGCTTGCATGTCCAAGACGGGGTTGCGCAAATGCTTGGCGAAGACTTCGTCGATTAGTTCGCGCATGAAGCGCCCACCGTTGCCGTGGGCAAGCGTGATGGGGTCAGAGGATTTCAGTGGCATGTCGATCTTAATCCGTAACTGTCTCGTTAATTTCAGCTTGGCATAGGGGTAAGCGGTCGACGGTTCCGGTTCCGTCGTTTAGGCATGTCGTCAATGCCGACCAGGCTATTGCCTTGTCTTAATGGTTCGAAAAGTTGTTTGCAGAACAGTCGGCAGTGTCCCTTCCCTCACGGGGGCAAGGGACACATGCACTGATGAAACGATTGATAACCAGCCTGACACAAGGACTGGGTCGCCGGATCGAATCGCAAAACCCCGTCGCGGTTGTGCGTTGTATCAGCTCGCCTCGTTCATCCCTAGCAGCAATCGAAACGCGATCTTCCCAGACCGAGCAAAGGCCAATTGTCTAAATCGATGGGTCAACTCTGTTTGCAACGGTGGGTGTTGTAGGCTTACAGAGGTGAGACGGACTTGTTGGACGACGCCATGGTCGTCGACGATCAGCTCGATTTGGTATTCGCCTGATCCAAGACCGGGATCGTTACGCAATTGATCCTCGTAGAGGGTGCACAGCGCTTCTAAGGCATCATCGAGGATTCGTTTGACGTCGGGATAGCGCAGTGCGCCACTGACCGCAACCGCTGCGATCTGGCAGTGCTGGGATGCCGTACCTGCGCGACCGATCATCGCGTCGTTATCGACTTGCGGCACGGTGGTCTGCTCGAGCTCAGTAAGGAGCTCAGTACGGGATTCGGCGACCTGGTCGGCGCTATCGAAGGTCGGTCGGCGAGCGATTTCGGTCTTTTCGCGTGCGGGTAGCGCACGTACCATGGCCCCCTCGGGTAGGGCGGCTAAGGTCCGGCCCAGGCTGAGACCTTGCGCGATATGTGGGGGTGGAGCAGGTGGGGCTTGCGCTGCACCGAACACCGCTTCGTAGTCCACGCCTTCCGGTAGTTCCACCGGTTGCACGACGGTGGTGGGCTGACCATCGATGTTGACCACATTCTCCTCGACCGCAACGAAACTGGTCCATTGGGTCATGAGGTTAAATTGCAGACCGACTTCGGTGACCGCCTCGACCAATGCGTCGGTCTGGCCGGCGCGGACCATCTGCGCCATGAGTTCGGCAATTTTATGCCTGGCCCAAACGCTGGCGATGGCGGCATTCGGTGCATAGTCGCGGGGCAGTTCGACCGGGAACGAGTGGACATAGGGACGTTGGCCGAGTTGGCCACGCAGGGTGATTGTCCCGTGCCCGCCTTTGTCGTAACGACCATGTATCCGAATGGGTTGGCCCGCCCATAGATCAGGGGTTTTGCTCGGATATTGCTGTTGCACATCGAGTGTGCCCCAGTCGATATCGATATGGGCTAAGGCGGGCCGATCGACGCGATGGAAGAAGCGGTCGATGACCGGTTCGGCGGCCTCGTCTTGACGCAAGTAAAATGCTTCGCCACGACCCACTTCGGCAGCGCGATCGAGCAAATAGCGGTTGACCGACGAG
>CAZWQC010000212.1:2417-5095 GCA_964635785.1 uncultured Ectothiorhodospiraceae bacterium | reverse complement strand
ACGCGAATTATCAACGCATGGTGCGGGGCTGGTCATTTAACTCGGATGGACGCGAAGGCGCGGCATTGAAGTACTGGGCGGAAACGCGGTTCGGTCTGCTGACGCGCTACCACGCAGAGGCGCTCGGCGATCGCGATAGTCAAGCAAGGCATGCCTATCTGGCGCAAGCGGCGGCGGGAATCTATGCAACGAATGCCATTGAGGCGCAGTTGGATTTGTTATACACGTATGCGCAGTATGAGCTAGCCCAGCGGTACCCAGGTCGGCCTACCTTGACGTTGTACCGTGGAATCAATCGGATTGACGAACACGATATCATGACCCGTCACCCGCATCGGGGCTACGATATTCTGCTGAACAATCTCAATAGCTTCACTGCCTGCCGCGAGCGGGCCGACGAGTTCGGCGATTTCATCCTAGCGGCCGAGGTGCCGTTGAGCAAAATTTGTTTTTTTTACCATTTATTACCAGGTCTCTTACACGGCGAGGAAGAGTTCGTGGTTCTCGGTGGCGTTTATGAAGTCTCGGTGGCGACGCACTGAGGTTGTGCAGACAAGCTGCTCGATCCGCCTCCTGGTAGTGCACAGGCGCGGGACGATGTCAGAAACGCCGCGAGATGGTTCGCTTTGTGACAGTTGGCGGCGGTTGGTATGCAATTTGCTGCTGCGTTGAACTTTATGGTCAAGCAGAATCGATAACTCAGCTCCTACGCAATGCCCAGTCGTGGCGATGATTCCTTGAGTAACGATCGCGGTATCGCAACCTATGACGCAAACTACTGATACTGATTACCGTGAGACCGCGCCGGTGGCGCTGTTGCAATCGCAACTCGGCGCATTGTTTGCCGTGAGCTGTGTGTTGAGCCGTTCGCTCGACTTGCAGTGCACGTTAAGCGAGGTGCTCGAAGTTCTCCACGAAAACGGACGCTTGAGCAAAGGCATGGTGACCTTGGTCGACGACGAATCGGGTGATCTGTTGGTGACCGCTCTGCAGGCGGGCGATCGCGCCACTTTCGAGTCGGTGCGCTATCAACCGGGGGAGGGCGTACTTGGGCGCATCTTGGCCGAAAATCAACCGTGGATCGTTGCTCGCGTGGAGGACGAGCCCCGGTTCCTCGGCAGACTCGGGATTTATCAGCCGAATTTGCCCTTCATCGGCGTGCCGATTCGTATCGGCGAAAGCGGTGCGATCGGGGTGTTTGCCGCGCAACCGCCGGACTGCGACCAACATCTTGAAGCCCATGCGCGGTTTTTGGAAATGGTGGCGAATCTCATTGGCCAAACGGTGCGTCTGTCTCGCATGGTTGAGGCCGAACAACGCGAGTTACGCGAGGAACGCGATACCTTGCGCCGCCAAGTCAAAGGCGCCCATGGTTTTCACAATATCATTGGCCATACCGATAGCATGGAACTCGTGTTCGAGCAGATTCGCCAAGTGGCGAGATGGAATACCACGGTACTTATTCGTGGCGAATCGGGTACTGGCAAAGAACTGATCGCTAACGCCATTCATTACAACTCAAGGCGTTCCGGCCAGTCGTTCGTCAAACTCAATTGTGCGGCATTACCCGATAATCTCCTGGAATCGGAATTGTTCGGTCACGAAAAAGGCGCCTTTACCGGGGCGGTAAGTCTGCGCAAAGGGCGATTCGAGCAAGCCGATGGGGGCACGTTGTTTCTCGACGAGGTCGGCGAGATCAGTGCGACGTTTCAGGCCAAGCTGTTGCGTGTACTGCAGGAGGGAGAGTTCGAGCGGGTTGGTGGTACCCGTACCTTAAAGGTCGACGTACGGATTATCGCCGCGACGAATTCTGCTTTGGAAACGGCTGTCCAGGCGGGCGAGTTTCGTGAGGATTTGTACTACCGCTTGAATGTGATGCCGATCTACTTGCCGGCACTGCGCGAACGCATCGAAGACGTTCCCGATCTGGCCCGGTTTCTCGTTGACAAAATTAGTCAAAGTCAAGGCCGGCAGTTGCACATCACCGACAGCGCACTGCGGGTGTTGATGCGCCACCATTGGCCGGGGAACGTTCGCGAATTGGCGAATTGTCTGGAACGGGCGGCCGTTATGAGCAAAGCCGGTACCATCGATCGGGAGGCGATTAACATGGCCGGGTTGCGGCCGGAGACAGCCGAAACCGATACCGCAGTGCCACCACCGCCACCCAAGGTTGACCTGAATGATCCCCATCTCGACGAGCGCGAGCGGGTGATTGCGGCGTTGGAAGAGGCGGGCTGGGTGCAAGCCAAGGCGGCTCGGCTATTGAATATGACGCCGCGGCAAATCGCTTATCGCATTCAAGTGTTGAACATCAAGCTGCGTCGGTTCTGATGGGGGTGCCGTAATGACTCGCTGTGATTGTGGTCATTGCAACAAATCGCCTGCCCGGGTCTGTTGCATTGCGTACAAAGTGTTGCGCGCAATGTTTGAGCGCTCGTAAAATCAAACGGTTGGCGGCTCGGTGCGTGCTGGCATAGGGGTTGCACATTGGTTGTCCATTGATGGTAACGCAAATCACATGCCTGCGAGTGCATCCCACTCGCCAAACCGGAGACCTCGCTGTGGAACAACCCCTACGGTTTACAGCCACCAGTACAACGAGTAGACGATCGTCCTGTTCCAGCGGCCAATGCGACGGCGCCTCCAGCGGCATGTTGTGGACATACACATAGTCA
>CAZWQC010000212.1:0-2407 GCA_964635785.1 uncultured Ectothiorhodospiraceae bacterium | reverse complement strand
TCCCCGGCGATTGCCGCCAGGGTGCGGGATCACCCCTGTTATTCCGAGTCGGCGCATCAGCGTTATGCACGGATGCATGCCGCGGTGGCCCCGGCGTGTAATATACAGTGTAATTACTGTAATCGGAAATACGATTGTGCCAATGAATCTCGACCCGGGGTCGTGTCTGAATTGGTCTCGCCGATGCAAGCCGCCCAAAAAGCGGAAGCGGTGGCGAAGGAAATACCGCAATTATCGGTTTTTGGCATTGCCGGACCGGGTGACCCGTTGGCCAATCCAAAGCGAACCTTCGCCACCTTCCGTTTGGTGGCCGAACGCCTGCCCGCACTTAAGCTGTGTCTATCAACCAATGGGCTGAACTTGCCGGGTTGGGTCGATACCTTGAGATCGTATCGAGTCGACCACGTGACGATTACCATCAACTGCATCGATCCGGCGATCGGTGCCAAGATTTATCCTTGGATTATTTGGCAGCGTCAGCGTATGTATGGTGAAGCGGCGGTGGCAAACCTGATTCGCCAACAATTGCTCGGCTTAGATCGGCTCGTGGCAGCCGATATTCTGGTCAAAGTCAACTCGGTCATGATCCCAGGGATCAATGACGAACACCTGGTGGAGGTGTCGCGGACCATCAAGCAGAAAGGGGCGTTTTTGCACAACATTCTGCCGCTGATTGCCAAACCGGAGCATGGGACGTATTTCGGCCTGAACGGTCAGCGGCAACCGAGTCCGCAGGAGTTGCATGCATTGCGGGAACAATGCGGCGCCAATATGAGTATGATGCGGCATTGCCAGCAGTGTCGCGCGGATGCCATCGGTTTGTTGAAGGAAGATCGCAGTCAGGAATTTACCATGGTCAAGATCGGCGCGTCGCCTTGCGACGCGCCAGCCAAATCGCCTGTGCAAGCTCGGCTTGCCGTCAGTGTCTAGTCAACAACCGTTGTTTTTACATCAAGTTACTGGAGTTTAGTCAACTATGCCCCTGATCACTTTTTCCAATCCTGACCACAAGGACAAGACCGTTTACGCCGTGGCCGGTAGCCATACCGAGAGCGTTTTGAACTTGGCCAAGGCAAACCAAGTGCCGATCAACTTCGACTGCCAAGATGGTGAGTGTGGCCACTGTATCATTCGCGTGACTAGCATCGATGGCAAGGAGCGCATGGGCGGACCGCTCACGGATAAGGAAAAAAATGTGCTACTGGAGTTAAAGAAGATCACCAGAGAGGAAATCGACCGCATGGCCGTAGACGATATCCCCAGTGAGTGGCGGTTGGCCTGCCAGATGATCGTGCGCGACGAGGATTTGTTGGTTAACTACTGAGCAAGCGTTGCAGCAAAGGTTGTGGGCGCTGACGTATCGTCACGCTGCACCGTGGGAACCGCCGCCCGGGACGCAGATAGCGTCCCGAGTCGGACTGGCCGGGTATGCTCTGATCGGTTATCGGATCGGTCAGGCCGCTTGAACGGGTGATAGGCGTCAAGACGGATCCAACGCCGTTGTCAGGGTTTGTCCCGACCTTGTTGGCTGTCGTGATAGTTGGGTTTGGAAAGCCGTCAACATGCGGTCGTCTTAATACGGCGCGGTGAAACGATATTTGGACTGGCGTGGTTCGGCAGTTACATCGTTGTGGCATTGAGCGGCCCTTTGCCGACGTGGCGAATGATGTGATCAACGTCGTCCTCGATTCGGTAGTATGCCGAGCGATCATTGATAGCGTTTGGATGCCGACATGGTTAACCAATTGACCGTGATAGTCAAAGACTGGTGATATAGCCACGCCATTGCGCAAGAATAACGCCGACGAACTAGGTGATGGCGCGCTGGATGAAGATACAAACTTGTCGTCGGTGTGCGAACGATCCGCCGGTGACGAACGATGGCGAGCGTTGTTGTGTCGGTGTGTCGGGTAAACGCGGTGAGCGCTGGGCCGAGCGAATGGCTCCCCAGGCCCCGAGTCAGTTGTCGGTTACCCGACAACGCCGCTGTCTTGTTGCTTTCATGACAATCGGTGGTATCGGGATTCCCGCTGGATTTCAATTGGATAGACATTGGCATGGTGATTGCTGATGCTTGATAGGAAACGTATTCGGAGATCGCAATGAAACCGCAAGAACTCGCCGCGCTCATGGACGAGCCAGCCTGTGCCAATCATACGAAGGACAAGCCTGGCTGTGCTCGGCCGAAACCGGGGGCAAGCGCCGGGGGATGTGCGTTCGATGGCGCGCACATCAGTCTGCTTCCCATCGCCGATGTTGCACATATCGTGCACGGTCCCATTGCCTGTGCTGGCAATTCCTGGGACAACCGCGGTACCCGTTCGAGCGGACCGACATTGTATCGGTTGGGCCTGACCACGGATTTAACGGAACAAGACATCATTATGGGGCGGTCAGAAAAGCGCTT
>CAZWQC010000211.1:2313-5096 GCA_964635785.1 uncultured Ectothiorhodospiraceae bacterium | reverse complement strand
GCCAAGCCAAGTCAAATACGAACTGCTGAAGTCTTTCGCCAAGCGTCATCGCCCACCCTTCCCCCCAAAAGCATGCCGGCACACAACCAACCAATCGTCTGCCATCGCGTCGCGCTAGGGTCCACAACCACAGGCGATCAATGGCTCATCCAACCCCATGCGCGCAAGCCAAGACATGATGCCGAGGTTACATCACGCCGCTGTTCGGTCTTTGCAAGCACTCCGCCGCGGATTCTGCCACCAAACCCGGGTCAAGGACAGAGTACAAAAGGAGCGTGTGTTCGCCTTGTTTGTGCTTTGAGAATCCATACTGCGACGGGACGACGACGCCAGCGGGCAATCCGCTGGCGTCCGAACGATACGATCCCGGTGAGGCTGCGGTTAAGATTGCGCATGACAATGAAGCGCCAGGTTCCGCCAACTGCTCTTTACCCATCAGCGTCATCACCACGGGTCACAACGTGGATCCGTCCCGACTCCTTCAGGCGGTGATAACGCGATCGAAACTGTGCTATAGTCCGAGCTTCTTGCCGAGGTGGCGGAATTGGTAGACGCGCTGGATTTAGGTTCCAGTGGGCTTGCCCGTGGGAGTTCGAGTCTCCCTCTCGGCACCACATATCAAACACATGCATCGGCTCACCCGGCGATTCTTTGCGCTTGCTGGACACGACCGTGACCTCAAAAAAGGTTTGCATAACGTCTCGGCGCCAAATTGTCTGTACCGATCCCACTTGGGTGGGGGTGGGAACGAAAAACCGTATGGAACCCTTGACACTACGGCAAGCCACAGAGTTGTAACAGATTCCTCATCATCTTCAGCCCGTCGTGACCGGACACCTCGGGGTGACCCTGAAACGCATAGATCGGCTGGTGTTTGTGGCGCATGATCTCGACCGGGCAAACCGCCGAGCTGGCGAGTACCTCGAAATCGGGCGGTACGACCGGAACATGGAACCGATGTTTTTTCTGAATGAGGACTTGTGTCTTATCAATCCCGGCGAAGATCGGATCGTTTGGAGCGAGTAGCGTGACCAACTCCTTCTTGGCCTGGTACTCCGGCAACCGCTTGATCCGACCACGATACGCAACGGCAATGATTTCATGGCCGAGACAGAAACCGACGGTCGGTACCGCCAGGTTCATCAAGGCGGTGTAGTTGGCTGTGAGGTTGAGCGGTTCATAGGGGTTACCCTTACCTCCCGACAAGATCAGGCCCTGGATGCGCTCGCGCACAGACCAGTCGATTTGCTCGTTATGTTCGATCACGAGATGCGGTATCTCGTTGTCGTCTAAATATTCCCGTTTAAATTTACGCAAATATTGACTTTGGTTATCGACGATCAGCAGCATGGTTCAATGTCTTCCTTCTTCGCCCAACAAGAACTGCGCCAGCAACAAGGAACGTTGCACCAGACTGATCCGCGACAACGCTTCACGTCCGGTGTGTAGACTGTTGGCGACAGGTCCAAGGCCACAGACGACCGGTACATGGGGCGGCACCAGACCGGCCACCGACGGCCACAGACTGGTCTCGGTGTTAAGGGGAATCTCCCATGCCGCACCAACCGCTTGTAGCCGGTTGATCAACGGACTATTGACATTGCGCACGGGCATCGAAGGACGGTCGGACAGTCGTGCCAGCTCCGCCTGCGTGTTCGCCAAGCGTTGCGTGATACGCCGCTCGAGCGCATCGGCGGCGGCTTGGTGAGGAAAAGAGGCCTGTAAAATTGCCGTCACCCGGTGAGGTAACAACTGCGGATAGGTTTCCGCATGGATATCCACGATCGACACCGCCACTCGATCCTTGCGCGAAGTGAAGCTGGACACGTCCTCCAAGACTCTCAACGCGGTCAACATCACCTCGCTTTTGCGATCGGCCTGACCGAGTTTTACGGGCTTACCTTGGAAGAACAGCCGGTAGCGCCGCTGGCCACGTCGTCCGGTCACCACACTCTCACCCGGATTACCCGGGCGTAGCACCAGCACTTGTTTGGCATCAGCACAGGCACGCGCGATGGTGCTCGCAGACTCGCTGCACTCGCGCCCCTCATCCGCATAACAGATCACCCCAAGCGGGGTGCTTTTGAGCTTGCGCACGGCGTTGACCGCACGCAGCGCATACTCGAGCTGTACCAACGGTCCACGAGAGGACCCAATGCCTTCGCCGTAAAGCCATTCGGGATCTCGATGGAAATGCTCGCCGCCAATGCTGGAATTGAACGGAATATCCAGATGCAGCAGCAACAACGTGCCATGGTTGAATTTTGCCGCCGTTTGCCAGCCCCAACAAGATGGGGCATCGGTCAGCCCAGCGACGGCCTCCATGCCAATTTCGGCGAATACGTCCCCGATCTCGTTGGCTGCCTGGCGGATGCCAATGGGGTCGTCGGCACGACTGGATAGATTGACCCACTGCTCGACCCGTTTCTCCAACCGGTCGCGTCGCTGCGTGAGAAAGGCGAAGACTCGATCTTTGGGTGAGATGGGCGAGCGTTGCAGCTCCGGTGGTTGTGGGGTACCGAAGTAGCGGGCCGAGGCGACTTCGATCAGGCGATTGACCAGGGCCGTAAAGTCCAACCCCATGGCCGCCGCTGCCGCGACATACGAGCCATGTTCACCGAGGCTCGGCAAGCTGTTGAGTTCTAGCACATAGAACCGACCGTCTTGGTCGAGACGCATGTCCACCCTAGCGCAGTCGTAGCAACCGAGCACCTTGAAAGCCAATTTCCCTATCCGCTGGGCCTCGGCGGTGACGTCCGGATCGAGTGGCGCGGGGCAGATCA
>CAZWQC010000211.1:0-2303 GCA_964635785.1 uncultured Ectothiorhodospiraceae bacterium | reverse complement strand
ACCTCGATGTTGCGGCCGGATTCGCGCTTCTTGTCCGCCTCGGTATAAATTTTCGGCCCTCCGGCGCCGAACATCAGCTCGGCCGGGGCAAACACCTCCACCTGCGTACCGTTGCCAAGCAGGCCAACGTTGATTTCGCGCCCATCGATATAGCGTTCCACGAGAACGGGTTGGCGGTATTCCCGGAAAATCTGCTCGGCCGCGACCCGCAGATCGCCCTCTTCGTGCACGATGCGCAGGCCAAACGAAACGGATTCGTTTTTTGGTTTAACGATGAGAGGAAACGGGAGCTCGGGAAGCATGAATCCCGGTTCGTCCAAGACCGCAAACTCCGGTGTCGGCACTTGATTCTGAATGAACAGCATTTTCGCCACGACCTTATCCAGTGCCAACGAGTGAGCGAGGGGGCCGGAGCCGACATAGGGCACCCCAACCATCTCCAAAATACCCGGAACATGGGTGTACCGGGCTTGACCTTGAATTCCATAAGAAAGGTTGAAGGCCATGCCCGGACGCTCGCCTACCAACGTGCGCGGCATGAACTCCTCGAGGCGTTCAATCAGGTCTTTATCGCCCTCGAAGGCTTGCACCAGATGGCCACCTTTTTTCAGTGCGTCGACGATTCGTCTGATGGCTTCTTGGCCATACTTTTCCCGATTCGGTTGCCCAAACAGATTGATGACTTTGTGGGAGTCACGATTATAAATGACGGCAATCTTCACGTGGCTAAACTCGGTGTCAGGGAGAACCAAAGATCAGGCCTGCCGGCCCCCGATCGAATGCGAAGTTCGCAAACAGCCATGATCCGGCAAACCCGTCGATCGCGCTGCAAACTCAATGGCCCCAAGCACCGAAAACACGCTGCCGCCAGGAGGGTTTGGCGAGCTGCGGCTTGATCCCCTGTTGCAAGAAATGGCCGGTATAACGCCTGTCCACCTCAGCGATGTGTTTAGTCAACCAATTTTTCAAGAATTCCATCAGTTCGAAGGTAATCAGCTCCCCACGGTCGAGCTCGCCTTGCAGATTTTTCATCTCGTCAAGTAAGCGCTGGTGCTCTTGTTGATGACGCTCGTACTGAGGGTAATGCAGTAATCGCATCAGGCTCTCCTCCGTGGTAAAGTGAATTCGCGTATACTGCGCCAGGCGATCCAAGATATCCCGGCAGGCTGTGCCACTGCGCCCGTCGATCAACGCCTGATTCAGTTCGTTCAACAGATCCACCAAAATGCGATGTTGCTCGTCGATTTCCTCGATGCCAACGCTCAACCCATCATGCCACTCGACCAATCGTTGTGCCACTGCCATGCCTTGCCTCTTATCAAATTGAACCGAAAGTTCCTGCAAAAAAACGAAGTTCTCGCCTTCCTTCCCCCGACCGAAGAAGGGACGCGAGAACCAATGAAACGATTGCTAAAAAATCGATGTCGGCCAGAAGCAACGGGTTCAACACCGCTAGCGAACTCGGCGCGACTGCTGTAGAATCCGCGACTTTACGTTCTCCCAATCCGCACCGCAAGTGGCGGACCTGACGAGCTCTCGCACCAAGTCCACTGTGTGCCACGAACAAGGTGCCGCTGTGCGGACACAGCCGCAATCCACGAGGCGAACATGACGCACGACCCCCATCAAAGCCGCAGCGGATCGGCCAACTCCGTGCAGGAACTTAGCGCAACACTGTTACGTGGTTTGTTCGAGCTGTCACCGATCGGCATTGCACTCAACGACCTGGCAACCGGTGAATTCATCGAAATCAACCAAGCGTTGTTGACTCCAACGGGATATACCCGGGAGGAGTTCCTCGCGTTGAGTTATTGGGACATCACGCCGCGCGAGTACGAACCGGACGAACTGCACCAGATTAATACCATGCGAACGACCGGCCGCTATGGGCCGTATGAAAAGGAGTATATCCGCAAGGACGGCTCACGCTATCCGGTCTTGCTCAATGGCATGGTGGTGCACGACACACAAGGAAACCCACTGATTTGGTCCATGATCGAGGATGTCTCCGGGCGCAAAGCGGCTGAACGGGTGCTGCAAAACAAAACCCACAGGCAGCAGGCGATCATCGACTCTCTGTTTGGATTCGTCGGTATTTTTTCCACCGACGGCCGGCTCTTGGAGGCCAACGACACGCCATTTAAGGTGGCGGGTTTATGTCGCACCGGGCTGATCGGCACGTATTTTCCGGACACGTATTGGTGGAGCCATTCGCCCACCGCTCGGGCCAAGTTGTGTGAGGCATTACAGCGCGCCGCCGCAGGCGAGACGGTGCGCTATGACACCTCGATTCGGGCGCAACA
>CAZWQC010000210.1:0-5104 GCA_964635785.1 uncultured Ectothiorhodospiraceae bacterium | reverse complement strand
TTTCGATCAGCTCAAACGGCTCAAAACCAAGCGCAAGATCACGTTCTGGTATGGCGCACGCAGCCGCCGGGAAATGTTCTACGTCGACGACTTCGACACGCTGCAACAAGCCAGCGAAAATTTCACCTGGCATGTCGCGCTGTCCGATCCCAAACCCGAGGACAACTGGACCGGCCCGACCGGATTCATTCACGAGGTGCTCTACGACAACTACTTAAAAGACCATCCCGCCCCTGAAGATTGTGAATACTACATGTGCGGACCGCCGATGATGAATGCGGCGGTGTTGAACATGCTCGACAATCTTGGGGTCGAGGAAGAACATATCTTCTTGGACGATTTCGGAGGCTGACGTCGCATGTTCTCTCTCTGGCGCCCTTGGGCCAGCGCTTGGCTCGGTTTGTTCTTGCTCACCGGTCTTGGGTTATCGCTGCTCGGTTGCTCGCCGAGCACCCCCTCTCAAGTCGCGTTCTCCGGCCCGACCATGGGCACCCGCTACTTGATTCGCTATGTCCCACCGCCAGGACAGGCCATCGACAGTCAAGACCTGCAAGCGGAGGTTACCGCGTTACTCGAACGCATCAACGCTGTGATGTCGACGTATGATCCCGAGTCGGAGCTCTCGCAATTTAATCGTTATCAGGCGACCGATTGGTTTCCCGTCTCGCCTGAGTTGGTGGACGTGGTGCAAGTGGCGCAAGCCATCGCACAGCAAAGCCATGGCGTTTTCGATATCACGGTGGGTCCGTTGGTGAACCTGTGGGGCTTCGGCCCCGACATGGGAACGGACGCGCTTCCCGATCCGGCGCGAATCGATGCCGCCCGCAAGACGATTGGCTACCACCAGCTTGCCTTTACGACCAACCCGCCCGCGTTACGCAAAACCCGCACTGAACTCTATGTCGATTTGTCGGCGGTTGCCAAAGGGTACGCCGCCGATCGCGTGGCCGATCGGTTGGCAACCCAAGGCATCGACAACTATTTGGTTGAAATCGGCGGTGAACTGCGCTTGCAAGGGGGGAATGGACAAGTCCCGTACTGGCGTATCGCCGTGGAAAAACCCGATCCGCGTGGTCGGCTCGTCGAACGCGTTTTGGCGGTGACGGATTGCGGTGTCGCGACGTCCGGCGATTACCGGAATTTCTTCGTGAAAGACGGGCAACGCTACTCCCACATCATCGATCCGCGAACCGGTTATCCGATTGCTCATCGGCTCGGTTCTGTTACCGTCATCGCGGACAACGCACTGCTTGCAGACGGTCGAGCGACCGCCTTGCTCGCCTTAGGACCTGAAGCAGGACTCGAACTCGCCGAACAGCAGGGATGGGCAGCGTTATTCATCGAGATCGGTGACGACGGCGGCTTCATCGAGCGCGAAAGCAGCGCTCTTTCCGCAGAATTAGCCGAATAGCAAAACGGAGCTTGCGCAACTTACGTGGTTTCCCCAGCCTTGCCGGGAGGGTTAGGGTGGCGGGAATTCAAGCGCAATTCGCCAAAGAGCGAGACAACCGCTTCCAGGCGACTTGCCGACCTTGCCGGTTCCTGATAGCCTTGCGCGCTTGCTTGCAATGAACGATGCTGCTCGATGGTGGCTCGTATCGGTCCCCTCGCGACGACTAGCTGTAAACCCCGCCAGGCCCGGAAGGGAGCAACGGTAGCAGTGAACTCGGGCGCCGAGGTGTGGCTGGTGCGGGCCGCCTCCCTTTGTTCAACCAAAGGAGCGCTCGGATCTCGATTGACCTACAATGACTCAAACTCACCATATGGTTGCATCGGCTAGCGCGGCTGCCTCATCGTTAGCGCCGCCCCACGTTGGCAAAACCCAGGCCAATTCCCGCCCATGAGCTATCAGGTGCTCGCTCGCAAATGGCGACCGGCGACCTTCGATGCGCTGGTTGGACAAACCCATGTAAGCCGCGCGCTGGTCAACGCGCTACGCGAGGGCCGGCTACATCACGCCTACCTGTTCACCGGAACGCGCGGGGTCGGGAAAACCACCATCGCCCGCATTCTGGCCAAATGCTTGAACTGTCAATCCGGGCCAACCCCGACACCCTGTGGTGTGTGTAGTGCCTGCCGCGAAGTCGATGAGGGTCGCTTCGTTGATTTGATCGAAGTGGACGCGGCCTCGCGCACCCGGTTGGAAGATACCCGGGAACTGCTCGATAACGTGCAGTACGCCCCAACCCAAGGCCGGTTCAAAGTCTACCTGATCGACGAAGTCCACATGCTCTCCGGGCACTCATTCAATGCGTTATTGAAAACGCTGGAGGAACCTCCGGAACACGTCAAGTTTCTACTCGCCACCACCGATCCACAAAAACTGCCGATTACCGTCCTGTCACGCTGTCTCCAGTTCAATCTCAAGCGATTACCGGTCCGTTTGCTGGCGAATCATTTTCAGACCATTGTCACCGCGGAAGGCGTACCTGCCGAAACCGAAGCCATCCAATTACTTGCCGAAGCCGCCGACGGGAGCGTCCGGGACGGCTTGAGTTTGCTCGATCAGGCCATCGCGTTTGGTGACGGGCAATTACGCAGTGCCGATGTCGGCGAGTTACTCGGTACCATCGGCTCGATGCAATTGCTTTACTTGCTCGACACCTTGGCCGCTGGCAATGGCACGCGGCTGATGGCAGCGATTGCGACGCTAGCCGAGCGAGCGCTCGACTTCGAAGATGTATTGGCGCAGCTGCTGCGTTTGCTGTACCGGATCGCCTTGCACCAAACCATTGGCCAGACCGACGGCGACGAAGCGGATGAGACAATCCTGGCGGCGATCGTTAAATTGGCGCAGCAGTTGTCACCCGAGACCATCCAATTGTTCTATCAGATCGGCTTGACGGGACGACGCGATCTTTCGCTAGCGCCCGATCCGCAACTCGGCTTCGAAATGTTGATGTTGCGCATGTTGGCGTTTCGACCCGTCGAACAACAACCCTCGCCAGCCTCATCGGATCCTCGTTTGCCTGGTGAAACCCCAGCGGCGTTGCAGGCGCCACCGCGACCCGGTGAACCACCGCAGGATGCAACGCTGCCGGCATCTCGTCTGCACCAACTCGCCCAATCATTGAACAAAGCGGAGAGCGCAAGCGGACATTCGCCATCGCCGCCGGAACACACCCCGACCATAACCCAATCGCCTCGTGTCACAGCGCCCTTGGGCGAGAACCAGTCGAGTCCACCTGCAGCAATCACGGCGACCGAGGCATTTCGCGCAACACCGCCCCGAGCCGACGCAAGCGATGCGGGTCAACCGGCCAAGCGAGTCTCCGATCCCGCCGCTTTACCGAATGCCCATGCCACCTCACCCGCAGAGCCAGTCCAAGCACCCCGAGTCGATCCACAAGCCAGCACAACAACGCTTACAACCGCACCGAATGAGCCGGTCGCGACTCGTGCAATCGACGCAACGACACGGGAACTCGCGGGATCAGCGCTTGACCTGGCGACGCTCACCAACGCGGACTGGCCGAGCTTGTTGGCACAACTGAACTTAAAGGGTCCGGCCTACGCCGTGGCCAGTCAATGCCGCTTGCTTTCCTTGACCGAGACCGAGTGGCAATTCGGGCTTGCCCCGGAGTTCGAGAGCTTGCGGACCACGCGTGCGCAAGATCACATTCGCAAAGCGCTCGCAGAGCGATTGGGTCGACCGGTCGAGGTTCACATCGTCGTCGACACCGCCAACACAACCGACTCGATCTCACAAGAAACACCGGCAAAGGCCAGCCAACGACTGGAACAAGCCCGTCATGCCGCTGCTGAGGCCGCGATCGCCAACGACGAGCGTATCCGCGATCTGATGCAAGCATTTCAAGCGGAAATTGTCCCTGGCTCGATTCGCCCCCGTGCACACGACGACAAAAATTAGACCCCCCGCGACCTACGCGTCATACTGGGTGCTTTGCCCATTCGGTTCACTTCGCGCTCGTCGCATCATCGGTTCGTCCCTCGCGTTTTGGCAACGATCGGGGGGTGGCGCAAACCTAAATGTCGATCGCGTTGGCAGACATGCCAGCGACCGTGAGCGCAAACGCTCTTTTGACCTGCCGGCTGTCGCTCCGTGAACAGCCGCGCAAATACTTGCAAACCATCTGATAAACAATGAGGTAAGGGTATGAAAGGTGGACTTGGAAACATGATGAAACAAGCCCAGAAGATGCAGGAGAACATGTTAAAAGCTCAGGAAGAGCTCGCCGAGATAGAAGTATCCGGTGAAGCCGGTGGCGGCTTGGTAAAGATCGTGATGACGTGCAAAAACGACGTCCGTCAAGTCAGCATCGATGATAGTTTGATGGGCGACGATCGCGAGATGTTGGAAGACCTGGTTGCCGCGGCCATGCGTGATGCAGTACGCAAAGCCGAGGAAACCACCAAGGAGAAAATGTCGAGCTTGACCCAGGGACTTGGCTTGCCGCCCGGTTTGAAAATGCCGTTCTGATGAGCACCCCCGCGCTGCTGCAAGAACTCATGGAAGCACTGCGCTGTTTGCCCGGGGTTGGCCCCAAAACCGCACAACGCATGGGGCTGCATCTGCTAGAACGCGACCGCAAGGGGGCAAAACGGCTGATCGAAACCTTGACCGCAGCACTCGATCAAATCCGTCATTGCTCCCTATGTCGCAACCTAACCGACCAACCGGTCTGCGCGATTTGTGCAGATCCGCGTCGGGACCGCAGCCTGCTATGCGTGGTAGAAACACCGGCTGACGTCTTGGCGATCGAACGCAGCGAGTACTACCATGGTCTGTACCATGTCCTCATGGGGCATTTATCCCCTTTGGATGGGATTGGTCCGGAGCAATTGGGCATGCAAGAATTAGCGAAACGACTCGATCAAGGTCAAATCAACGAAATCATTTTAGCGACCAACTTGACCGTGGAAGGCGAAGTGACCGCGCATTATGTCAGTCAGCTCGCAGCAGCCCGGTCGATCGACACCACACGCATCGCTCACGGTGTCCCCTTAGGCGGCGAGCTGGAGTACGTGGACGGCGTCACGCTCGGTCATGCGTTCGCCGGACGACGCAAATTCTAACCCAAGCGACAGGTAAAGCCGATGGCAACCGATCTTTTCGAAAAAATCATCGCGCGCGAGATTCCTG
>CAZWQC010000209.1:0-5116 GCA_964635785.1 uncultured Ectothiorhodospiraceae bacterium | reverse complement strand
ATGTTGAACGCCGCCGTTCGCTCAGCGACCTTGACTTCAAGGAGCCGATTCTGCTGCTCCACCGCGAGCCGGGCCCGGCGCAGCTCCAAGTGGTTACGCACCCGTGCTTTGACGATCAAGGGGCTGACTGGCTTCACCAAGTAATCCACCGCACCCAAGCGAAAGCCTTTGGCCTCGTCAACCTCTTCACCCTTGGCGGTCACGAAGATAATCGGAATATCCCGTGTCGTTGGTTCGGTTTTCAGGCGTTGCGCCACTTCGAAACCATCCACCCCTGGCATCATAACGTCCAGCAAAATCAAGTCCGGCAGGTCTTCCTTGGCAAAGCTGATCGCATCCTCTCCGTCCATGGCAACGCTGACGCGATACTCATCGTCGAGGATATCCACCAAGAGGTCGACATTCGCTTGCGCATCGTCAACCACCATGACAAGACTATCGGATAATTCCATCCTATTGCGCTCCTTTTAGCTTATCGATAACGAGTGAAGTTAACGGAATCACGGTTTTTAATCGATAGGATACCACCAGCCGGCGTAACAACCGCAAATCGTCCTCGACCGCACTCGGCCACGGCAGCGCATCGATCTTCTCCATCAAGGCACGAACGGCTTTGGCACGCCGGTTCACGGTTTGCGTACGCAGTTCCACCAACAGCTCACGCAAATGCTCGTCGACAGCCTCGTCGACACCCTGGCCAGCCAGGGCACGACTGCCCGCTTCGGTGTCCGAGCGACCTGACCGCAAACAATTCAACACGACGCGAATCAGCTGATCCGGAACAATCGGTTTTGCCAAAACGTCCACAAAGGCTTGACCAGACGCCGGCTCGACCTCGGTCTGCCGCGTGAGGCCGATCAGCGGCAATGCCTTCAGATACCGCCAATCAGTTTCCGCTGCCAACATTTGGATTGCATTGCCCACATGGCTTGCGTGCTGTGCTGCGACGTCGAGGCTAACCAACGCGACATCGAACAAATGCCGTTGCACAAGCAACATCGCCATGTCACCGTCCTCCGCCACGAGTACAGTCGCACCCGCTTGGTGCAAAGCGGCGGCAATTTCACTCTGACTGTTCTTTTCGCTCTCGATCAGTAAAACATTGCGGCCAAGAAGATAATCCGAGGTTCTACCACGTTGATCTTGTTCGTTGACCATCATCGTTGCGGGTATATCCTCGAACAAATGTGTCATGGCATGCAAAATACGAGTGATCGTCACCGGTTTGAGCACGACCTGCCGACGTTGCGGCTGCGCTGTTCTTGCCCGCTCGAGTTCGGCGACATCATGATGACCCACCATCAGCACCACAACCGCACGCGGGACTCTCGCCCTCACCGCTTGCAGCAAACCCTCGATTTCCCCCGCGACATGGGATTGCCAATCCAACAAGACAAACGCGTAATCCTCTGTCACGGTTAAACGTTCGACACATGCCTGCCAAGTTGCGGCCGTATCGAGCAAAAACCTCAGTGTCGTAAGCTGTTCGCCTAACTCTGTTCTGGTTTGCTGGCATCCGGAGAAAAACAAAACTCGCGAGCCACGCAACGCCGAGGGCACCGTATCCAGTAATCGCTGTCCGCGATCCATGACACCGAAACGCCCCGTAAAACGAAATCGGCTACCGACGTCCACCTCGCTAGCGACCGTGATCTGGCCATCCATCATCTCGACGAGTTGCTTGCAAATGCTCAAGCCAAGACCAGTGCCACCATGACGTCGAGTCGTACTCATATCGGCCTGACTGAAAGCGGAAAAAAGGCGGGTTTGCTCTGCCTGCGATAAACCGATTCCGGTATCTTCGACGGTCACCGCAAGCCGAACCGCAGCCGCATCGAAGGCCACCACATCGACACGCAGGATCACCGCCCCCACGTCAGTGAATTTGATGGCATTGGTCAGCAAGTTAGAAATCACTTGCTCCAAGCGCAGGTGGTCACCGACCACTGTCACCGGCGTTTCCGCCGCGACACGGGTCACGATCTCCAATCCTTTGTTGTGTGCCATCACGGCAACCAACTGTACCGTTTTGTCGATAATCTGCAACAGATTGAACGGCCGTTGATCCAAAGCCATCTTACCCGCTTCGATCTTCGATAAATCGAGCACGTCATTGATAATGCCCAACAGTATATTCCCAGCCCCCATGATGCGCTCGACATGTTGCGCCTGCTGGATATCGAGGCTGGTCTGTTGCAGCAAGTAAGCCGTTCCCAATACCGCATTCATCGGTGTCCGAATCTCGTGGCTGATATTGGCCAGAAAAGCCGATTTCGCCCGAGTCGCGGCCTCGGCTTGTCGTCGTGCTTCTTCCAGTTCCAGGTTGCGTCGTTTGACTTCGGTTAAATCGGAAACCACCGCTACATAATACGTGGTCACACCCGCTTCATCGCGCACACTCATGATACTGACATCTTCCAGGTAGGCCTGGCCATCCCGCCGGAGGTTCCAGATCTCGCCCTGCCAGTACCCGACGTCATGTAAACGTTGCCACATATCACGGTAGAACGCATCGTCGTGTTGCCCGCTGCGACGAAACCGCGGATTCTTCCCCTTTATCTCGGTCTCCGAAAATCCAGTTAACTCCGAAAATGCCCAATTGACCGCAATGAGACTCGCGTTTCGGTCGGTAATCATCAAGCCACGATCGACACTGTCGAACACTGTCTTCGCCAAGCGCTGCCGCAGGTCGGCCTCACGTCGCTCACGGATGTCCGTCGCAAACATCGCAATGGCATGGGCTTGGCCCGCCGAATTGGTCAGCATCGTCGCGACTTCGTAAACGGGTAATAACGTCCCGTCACGGCATCGGTGCTCCAGCTCGACTCGATGCTGACCCTGCACTTTCAGCGAATCGAGAAAGCGCTTGAAATCACGTTCGAACGCCTCTTTCGGATAGAAAGTCCGCAAATGCTGACCCACCAACGAGTCGCCGCACTCATAACCATGCATACTGGCCCAAGCGGCATTCACGTAGACCAACCGTCCCTGCAAGTCGGCCACGGCAATGCCCTCTGCGGCTTGTTCCACGATGTTGGCGAGCTGGCGAACCCGGTCATCCTGGCGGCGCCTTTCGTCGACATCGACATGTACCCCAACGACCCGATGCGGCACGCCTTCGGCATCGACACGAAAACACTTCCCTCTTCCAGAGATCCATTTCCACAGTCCATCTTTACTCCGTAATCGAAATTCTGCGGCAAAGGGTTCCGCCGCGACCACGGCGGCCCAAATCGACGGTAGGACGTTGGTTTGATCATCCGGATGCATGAGTTGTTTAAACGCATCCCGCGTGGCTGGAAATTCATCCGGAATATAACCAAGCATACGGTAATAGTGCGGACTAATATACACCGTATCACGATCCAGATCCCAATCCCACAAACCATGCTCTCCCGCGTCCATGGCCAATTCCAGGCGTTCCTGGGTCTGCCGCAGCATGTCCTGCGCCTTTTTCCGTTCAGTGATATCCTCCGCCGAACAGACAACGTACTCGACGTCGCCGCGATCGTCGAACTTTGGCGACCGATAGACCGACAGCAGCCGCCAATCACCGGTCGCATCGGGAATCCACTCGTCTGTCAAGCTCGCTTCACCGGTCTGGAAGACGGCCTGGTTACCCGATTGACACAACTGCACGACGTTTTCGGGAAGAAACAAATTCATGCTTTGAAAACAAAGGTCATCGGCATCGACACCGAGAAACTTTGCATGGGCTTTATTGACGACACCATAGGTGGTGTCATCGATAAAATACCAAACCTGAGTCAAGATATTGTCTAACAGCAATCGCTGGTTTTGTTCGCTGATGCGCAAACCGATTTCCGCTCTTTTATGCGACGTAATATCCTTACTGACTCCGCGATAACCCTGCAGGCTTTGATCCGCATTGAAAATCGGAACGGCGTTACATGCCAACCAGATGTTCGTGCCTCGCCGGGTCGCGCAATGCAATTCGAGATCGACGAACGGCTTGTTGCGTTCGATGAGCCCTTGAATCATCCTTCGTTGCTCGGCTTTGCTTTTCAGTGTCACCAAGTCGAACAGGTGGCGTTCCAACACGGCTTCACGGGTATACCCTAACAAATAAAATACTCGTTCCGACGACTCACGAAATCGCGCGGCGGCGTCGATTTCCCACACCCAATCCGATATCAACAGCATGTCCCGGTGGCGCTGCTCGGTAGCCTGCAAAGCGCTCTCGGCTTGCGCTTGGGCTTGCCGATAGCGGTTTCTTTCCTCCTGCAAAACCTGTATACCTTGGTGGATCCACGCCAAGCGATTATCCGCTTCGACAGCGCCCGGATCGGTCGCTGCTTCGGGCAAACCCAACACACCCAGCACCCGCTTGAGTTCGCTCTCGTGCCGATAACGGCGCCCCATTTCGGCCCACAGGCAGAGCTGGCCATACAGCACCGGCAAGACCGATCGAGCCGCGTTGTGGCCAGCGCGCTCTGGTTTACCGAGCACCACAGCCCAACCCTGGTTGGCACTAAACACCCAATAAGCCGCCTCGCATTTGAGCCAGTCCTTAAGCTCGCCAGCGACGGCATCTGCATCGGAACACATGCACGATGGCGGTGGTGTTGTTGTCGGCGCGAACATGACGGGAATCGCATCGGAGACATTGTGGGTCACGTAGGTCGCAAAGGACTGCTCGGTCCGCTGCATCAACATACCCCAAGCCGCCTGCCAACCGTGACAGAGAATGGCCAAACCACGTTCGGCGAAGACTCGCTCCGATTCGACTTGGTCGCACGTCAGTGCAAGCAATTGATCATAAATACTGCTATCGGGTTGGACGGCCGCACTCGCGGTGGCGGCTGCCAGCCCAGACAATCCGTCGACTGTACACTCCTTCCGGCGTTGTCCTGCCCCGTCAGGAATCGGCATAACCGGTAAGCTCCACATAACCCACACCGCTGACGGGAGATCCACGTCGAATACCGTACACCGAGACACTGCCCTCCCAATAGCGCACCGCAAAATCGAGCTCCTGATCGGCCAGCCGGGGTGCAATCGTCAATTGCAATGCCAGGGCGGGCACGGTGACGCGCCAGGCGATGGGGTAGCTGGCCCGGCCCGTCCATATGGTAAAACGGGAAGTGCAGGTCGC
>CAZWQC010000208.1:776-5153 GCA_964635785.1 uncultured Ectothiorhodospiraceae bacterium | reverse complement strand
GGTTGCCTCGTTGCTGACGGTGTACATGCAAAGCCCGCCGGCCTTCAAGCGGGATCAAGCGGCGTTGGGACCATTGGCGGATTTTCCGACGGTTTTTGTGCCCGAGCACGACGGGGAACGGTAGATTACCATCGTCGCCTCAGTGTGCGCCGCTACCTCTGTCCCGAATCGATTTCCGGTAAGTCAAGGAGAATTCCGGTTGTTTTGGCGTGGATTGTTATCGAGAATCGGCTTAACTCGAGTTTGTTCGACCTCGAGGCGTCCCGTCATCCTGTGGCAATGGTTATGGTTGATGACCGTTGCGTTTGGGGTTTTTCCATCTGACCTAAGTGTTTTTGCGATGCCTAAGAACTATTTAGCGGCCGCCGCGGGCCAAGCGAGCTTGCAGCCCGCGCCGGGTATCATCGATGATTTTGGTGGCCGCAATGGTATGTCCCGCTTAGGAACGCCGTGGCGGATCGTTACGGATCGGGTCATGGGCGGAATATCGCAGGCCAGCATGAGCATTGGTGAACACGCCGGGCGGCAAGCGCTGTGTTTGCGGGGTGATGTCAGTCTTGCGAACAATGGTGGGTTTGTCCAAGCAAACTTGCCGTTGTCGGTGCGCGGATCGTTCGATGCCCATCCATTTCAAGGCATTACGTTTTTCGCTCGCGGTAATGGCGAGCAATACAATATCCACTTGAAAACGGCCGATACGCTCGCGCCTTGGCAATCCTATCGGGCCAGTTTCACTGCCGATGCGCAATGGCGGCGGGTTACCCTGGACTTTACCGATTTCAAGCCGCATCGGCTAACCGCACCGCTCGATGTTCGACGGTTGTCGAAGATCGGGGTGGTGGCGATCGGACGGGCTTTTGCCGCCGAAGTCTGTATCGCTGAGTTGACTTTCTGCTGCGCAAAGCCGGTTCGCTAAGGTGAGCCCATCGGGCTACAATAAGCCGACTTCACTTGATCGTATGGGATCTTTATCTATGTCCGAGCAACCCGTTTATCTATCCCGCCGACGCAGTACGGCCGTGAATGTCGGTGGCATCACCGTGGGTGGTGGCGCGCCGATCGTTGTGCAGTCCATGACCAATACGGATACCGCGGATGTCGCTGCGACCGTGCGACAATGCGTCGAACTGGCGGACGCGGGGTCCGAGTTGGTCCGGGTCACGGTCAATTCCGAGGAAGCCGCCGCCGCGGTTCCCAAACTTCGCGACCAGCTCGATGGCCTCGGGTATGCCACGCCGATCGTCGGCGATTTTCATTTCAACGGGCATAAATTGTTGGCCAAACACCCGGTCTGTGCCGAAGCCTTGGCCAAGTTGCGGATCAATCCCGGCAATGTCGGGCGTGGCGTTAAACGGGATGAGCACTTCGCCCTAATGATCGAGCAGGCCTGTCGCTACGACAAACCGATTCGTATCGGGGTCAATTGGGGATCGCTCGACCAAGACTTACTGGCTCGCAAACTCGACGAAAACACCGCGCTTGCCGAACCTAAACCGTTGGAAGCGGTTACCCATGATGCCTTGATCGAATCGGCGATCGGGAGTGCGCAGCGCGCCGAGGAACTCGGTTTGCCGCATGATCGCATCATCCTCTCGTGCAAGATGAGTGGGGTGCAGGCATTGATCGGCGTCTATCGTGAACTGGCTGCCCGCTGTGACTACGCTTTGCATCTTGGCTTGACGGAAGCCGGCATGGGCTCCAAGGGGATCGTCGCGTCGACGGCTGCCCTTGCGATCTTACTGGGCGAAGGTATTGGCGATACCATTCGTATCTCGCTCACGCCAGAGCCGGGCAGTGCCCGCAGCCGGGAGGTGATCGTCGCGCAGGAGATTTTACAAACCATGGGGTTACGATCGTTTACCCCAATGGTGGTGTCATGTCCTGGTTGCGGGCGCACCTCGAGCGACTTTTTCCAACGCCTGGCAAAAGATATTCAAACCTACGTGCGTGCGGAAATGCCGAGGTGGCGGCATCGTTACCCCGGAGTCGAAAACATGACGGTGGCCGTCATGGGTTGTGTGGTGAATGGACCGGGCGAGAGCAAACATGCCAACATTGGGATCAGTTTACCCGGCACCGGTGAGCAGCCGGTGGCCCCGGTGTTCGTCGATGGTGAGCGGACCGTAACATTGAAGGGGGAAGGGATTGCGCAAGAGTTTCAGAAGATGGTGGAGGACTATGTCGAAAGTCATTACGGTCAGGCGGACAATGCGGTTTCGGCCTAGTCCCTCGTTTTTGGGTTGCACGAGATTTGGGTGATGATCGATGCTTTGCGAAGACCTCTCGAAACCAATGACTTACAGTCAATTGGTCGATGCCGCCCGCGGTGATATCCAGGAGTTGTTTCCGTGGGATCTGGACGCCCGGTTGAAAGCGGGTGACGGAATTTTGCTGGTGGACATTCGGGAGAACCATGAATACGACACCATGCATATCGCGGATTCACTGAACATACCTCGCGGGATTTTGGAGGCGGCGGCCGAATGGAATTACGAGGAAACCGAACCCGAACTGGTGGCGGCCCGGGAGCGTACGGTGGTGCTGATTTGTCGCTCCGGGCACCGTAGTATTCTCGCGGCTCATTCACTGAAATGCATGGGATTTAGGGATGTTTGGTCGCTGAAAACCGGATTGCGGGGTTGGAACGAATACGAGTTGCCGTTGGTAGACCAAACCGAACGGCCGGTCGACGTGGCGACGGCCGATCGCTATTTCGTGACAAAATTGCTGTCGTATCAGCGGCAACGTTGACACAGTGCCGAGCGCGTTGAATTGATCAATCGGCCGGCGGTGGCAGCTGCTGTGATCTTTTTGGCGAGAATCTCGATGTCTCACTGTCCATTTTTAGGCGATGCAGCACGATGGTTGTTGAGCAAGAACGACCGCCGCCGATTGCGGTCGGAGGCCTGGTGGCGGAGCGGTTTCGTGTCAAGCAGTTGGTCGAAGCAAAGTACGCTTATTGGCAGTACGAGGTCGTTGATGTCAAGGCGTTAAGACATCACGAGAGGCGATCGCCGTTGTGGTTGCGGTTGTCGAAAAAGCGCATGCACTCGCCGGACCGCGGGCAGTTGGCACTTGCGCGGGCGCAGCCTTTGATCGGTGTGGTGTCCCCCTACGTTGTGCCTCTTGTCGCGGTTGGGCTATATGACTGCCATTGTTTTTACTGCCTGGAAATACCAAAAGGCGTGACGTTGCTCGAACTGATCGAGGGTGAGGGCGCGCAACGCGATTTACTCGCCAGACCGAGTTTCACCATCCAGACTTTGGTGATGGGATTGGACTTTCTGCATACCCGAGGGTATACGATTACCGATCTCAGTGCGCGCGATATCGTTGTGACCGTGTCTGGCAGCGCGGTATTGACGAATCTCGGTTTTCGGGAATGGGAACGGGAAAGCGATGAACGGCTCGACTTGACTGGGGATAGTTTGGCCTATGCCAGTCCTGAAATGCTCGCCAGAGAGTCATCCGACGGGGTCAAAGCCGATGTTTTTTCGCTTGCGTGTCTTGCCTATGAAGTGATCTCCGGGAGCTTTCTGTTTCGTTTCAACAAAAGCTATGAAACCCGTTGTCGGGGTTTGGAGTGTGTGCAAACGAGTGCGCTCGATACCGATCAGGAACGAGCGATCGCACACGCGTTGGCGGCAGCACCGAACGGGCGTACCGGTTCGGCGATCGCCTTTCTCGACGAGTTTCTCGGTCGTGAACGATTACCCGCCAACCTGGGTTCGGTTTCCCCGCTTCGTCTACGCACGTTGATTCTCATTCTCGGGTTGGTGATTGCATTTCTTATCGGGTTGGCGCTGTCCGGGATGTTGTTCCCAGTCAGGTCGGAGCGATCCCTGCCGAATCGACCGCGACCGGAGCCGGTGCTCGATGGTGTGACCGACGATACGGTCCAGGGGGTGGGTGATCCGGTCGTAGTCGCCGTTGCGGCCAGTCGTTCGAGCTCGCACAACGCGGTCGCTGACGATGGGATGGCGAGTCATCCAAGACGGGGAAATAGGCTCGAGCTTGGTGGCGTTGGCGGGGGGGGGGTTATCACGCCGTTCAGCCGGTACCGATATGGCTTCGGGGTTGGACCGTTCGCAGTGACTTGCTCGGGCAAACGGGTTTGTTTCTTGGCTAGGCCAACAACAGGTCAGACGTTCTGTTGTTAGGTATTGATTGATGCGTTGACGATGAATCGAGCGAGTTCCTGGTACTCGTTCTCGACTCTGGAGAGCACGTCCGCAAGGCCGTTGGGCGAACGTCGGCATTGGTCCAAACGACGCGTGGGATGGCGCAATGTGCTTGCTCTGGGTCGGCGTCGAGTCTGCGCAGAGTTGTCATCTCGGTCGGCCGAGTTTGGTGCCGTTGCCACTCGCGCCGTATGCG
>CAZWQC010000208.1:0-766 GCA_964635785.1 uncultured Ectothiorhodospiraceae bacterium | reverse complement strand
TATGCGCAAAGAGATCAACTTGAGCAGTGGGAGGGTACCGATGTTTCGATTATCGACGAACAACTGGCATGATCGTTCGGTCGTGCGTGTCGCGTTTTTGCTGGTGTTTTGCTTGTGCTTTGCGTTGTTCGGGTCGGTCGCCGCGGCCGATATTGACAGAGGACAGGATGCGTCTTTGCCCGGTGATGTCGACGGCGACGGTGGCATCGACACGGTGCCCGACGGCGAGTTGGTGTTGCGCTATTTGTTCGGTTTTCGCGGTGAGGCGCTGCGCGGGTCGGTTGACGAGAATGTGGACTGCAATCGTTGTACGCCCGAACAAATTGTGGCCCATCTAGACCAACATCGACCGCTATTCGATATCGACGGAAATGGGATTAGTGAAGCACTGACCGATGCGGTCTTGTTCATACGTTATCTGGAAGGTCATCGGGGGGAGTCGTTGGTAACGGGCGCGCTCGATACAGCGCGGTGTGCGCGCTGTGACGCGGTGAGTATTGCGGACTATATCGGTTATGCGTTGATGTCAGCGCCAGGGCAGAAACCGAATGCCGTGGTCGCGGCATCGCCGACGATTGGCCAACCGCCGCTGCGGGTGAGGTTCGATGCCCGTGAGTCATTCGATCCTGATGGGGCTATCCTCGAATATCGCTGGGCATTCGGTGACGGCAGTGTTGGGACTGGGCCGCGTCTGGAGCACGTGTACCGTACGGTGGGTGAATTTGCGGCGAGCGTGACGGTGATCGACCAGCAGGGTTTGCAGGGC
>CAZWQC010000207.1:932-5181 GCA_964635785.1 uncultured Ectothiorhodospiraceae bacterium | reverse complement strand
CGGCCAATGGTCACATCAGCTCACAGCACCTCGCCGTGGCAAACCAAAAACCTATCGGGTTGTCCTGGCTCATCCGCTCGATGCCAACGCCATCGCCCAACTCGAGCAAGGGGTTCACCTCAAAGGCGAAGCAAAGCCAACCGCACCGGCAAAAATCAACCGTCTCTCGGCAACGGAGATACGGTTGACCATAGCAGAAGGTCGTTACCACCAGGTCAAACGCATGCTTGCCGCAACCGGAAATCGAGTCACCGCTTTGCATCGGGAGTCGATCGCCGGGCTGGCCCTCGATCCGTCGCTTACCCCCGGGCAATACCGTCAACTCACGGATCAGGAACGCCATTCGGTCGTTACACCCGATGGTTCGTTGCCCCCCCCACAACGACCAGGGAATCGATAACGTTTATCTTGCCCCGGTCAGTGGGTTGAGAAACTCGGTGATTTCGATTTTCCCGTACAAAAAGGCGATTTCTGTTGATCAATCACATAAGCGCCATCTCAGGCAGCCATCGGCACGGCCTCCTGCCGGTCCAATCAACTGGAAGCGCAAACGTTGGCCCAGGCAATATCTTGCCTTCAAGCCGCGACGTCGGCCAGGATTTCCTCGCGTACAATGCGTTCGGGTGGCAACAGCATTTCCAAGAGTCCATAGCCACCGTAAAGATTACGAACATTACGATAGCCATGGTTACGCAAAATCTGCTGCGCCGTGTAACTGCGATAACCGACACCGCAGTGCACCACGACCGGGCGATCCCGAGGTATTTCCTGAATGCGCTCACGCACTTCGTCTAGGGGAATATTGGTCGCCCGCTGGAAATGCGCAGCCGCATATTCGCGGTCGGTACGCACGTCGATGACCAATGGCGGTTTGTCGCTGTCGAGCTCCGCCAACAAGTCTTGCGCAGTGACACCCGGGCTGCTACCCCGGCGCGCGTTCGAGGCAATAAAACCGGCCAGGATACTCACATCTTTGGCGGCACCAAACGGTGGCGCGTAGGCGAGATCGAGCTGCTCCAGATCCTCTACGGTCAAACCACCATAAATCGCCGTGGCCATGATGTCCAATCGCTTGTCGACACCAGCCTTACCGGTCATCTGCGCGCCCAAGATCCGCCCGCTATCCGTGGCATAGGTCAACTTGAGTAGAATCGGTTCGGCGCCAGGATAGTACCCCGCGTGGCTGGGCCCGGTCGCGTAGAGATGTTGGCAGGGAATCTCAAGTTTCTTGGCCTGCTTTTCGTTGAGTCCCGTACCGCCGGCAATCATGCCGCAGGCCCGCACAATACTGGTTCCCAATACACCACGGAAGCGCAAGCGTTCGGGATGATCGCCGTCGGCTCCAGCAAGATCCAATGCTGCATTGGCACCTGCGATCCGACCTTGTTTGTTGGCCGGCCCTGCCAACGGAATGTTCACTGGCCGACCGTTCGGGAGGTAAGGCGCTTCGCAATTGTCTCCGGCGGCAAAGATCGCCGGGTGACTGGTCCGCTGAAACTCGTCTACCGCGATCGCGCCGGTTTCACCGAGTTTCACGCCAGCCTCCCGGGCCAGCTTCACGGCAGGACGCACCCCCACCGAGAGAATCGCAATGTCATAGTTGATCTGCCGACCACTCTGCAAGCTTGCCTGATAGCGGCCGCTGCGGCCGTCGATGCGAGTCACCGCATCGTTGAGGATGACAGACGCCCCAGCCGCTTCCAAGGCGCCTTGCAACGGCAGGGTCATCTCCTGGTCGAGCGGGTTCATGATCTGGCCGGCCCGCTCCACCACGGTAACCACGAACCCCCGGTGCATGAGTTGCTCGGCACATTCCAAACCGATGTAACCCGCACCGATAATCAGCGCGCGCAGCCGCGAATCCCGGACGGCTCGGTGCTGGCTCCCCTCGAATTCATGTGGCAACAAGGAGCGCATTCGGCTCATGATGCGGTCGACATCCGGCACCGTACGACACATAAAGACACTCGGGTTACCGATGTTTTCGATGGGCGGAATCAACGGCTCCGTCCCCGTTGCCAAGATCAGGCGGTCGTAAGTCAAGGTCTCGCCGCGGCCGTCGCGCGTCAACAGGCTAACCGTTTTCTTCTCGGCATCGACGCGCTCCGCTCGCGTCTCCAGCCGCACATCGACACCGAAGCGCTCGGCAAACAGCTCCGCCTCGGCTACGAAAAGTGCATCACGCTCATGAATTTCACCACCGACATAATAGGGCAGCCCGCAATTTGCGAAGCTCATATACGGCCCCGCATCGACCATGACGATATCGCAATTCTCATTGGTGCGGCGAGCCTTCGCCGCCGCCGATGCCCCCGCGGCAACGCCTCCGACGATCACGATTCGAGGGACATGAGTCGACATCGGGGTACTACTCTCGGTAATCATTAATCTGGAATCCTCCGTTGGCTGACAAAAGTCGCAAAAACGCGGCAGGTTTTGCCCACAGCCCAGGCGACCGGTACCAACCGATCTCATCACATTCACCGCGAATACCATCACTATCCTGACGGCCGACCAACGGCGAAGATCACAACGGTGGGACCACCAGTCACTGCGCGACCGCACCTTAATGGTGAGCTAGCGACAACCGGACCATGGCGCTGGCCGAAAATGCACCCGAATGAACACGGGTGTCGCCGTTAAAACCGTATCATACAACTGAGCTATTGCGTGGTCATTTGAGATTTATGACATTTCTACGCCAAATCCACGTGCCGTTGCCCGTCCCGTCATCGGACGGCGGTGCGCCGTGATTCGTTCCATTCTCCCATCCGACTTGGGTCAGGCAAGCACTGATCGAGCCGCTTTAGTCCGCCATCAACTCGATCAACCCGGAACGGCGTAGCCCATCGACGGCGTCCTGCCATAATCGGGCATGGTTTGGCGATGGCAAAACGTCGGCAACCAGCCAAGCCGTGGTCAATGCCAACAGCGTTACGGTATACCGATCGGCCAAGCTCTTTGGCTCGAAACGACCACAGACCCATGCGCACCGCCGATCTTGCGGCAACTCGAATTGGCAATGCCCGGCATAGGGAACTTGCAAAACACCTCCCACCACGGGCGCTTCCGCGGCCACGACCGCACGACGTACCAGACCCGCTCGATTGCATCGTGTATCGGCACCCAACACGATCAAGCACGCCATGCGCGCAGTCAAGCAGCGTTCGGTAACGCGGCCGTCGAGTACGGGATCCAAGGCAAGCAACCCAAACGCAGAACGATCGCGATCAGCCGCCCGCATGGCTGCCAAACCACCCGCGCTGAACCCCGCGTAAATGACATCGCCAGCGATCATTGCGTTGGCAATGGCGAACAGGTCTGCTGCATTGCGCTGGTGTTGACCACTGAACCAAGCTCCTTGGCAAAACTCGACCACCAAAGTCGGGATACCATGCGAGGCCCAATGCCAACCCCATCCGCGCATACTGGCCGCATTGCGCATGAAACCATGCGCCAAAACAACGGTGGCACGCGGCGTCGCAGAACCGCTGGGCATGTACCTCTCAATCCGCCCCCGGCAACCCGACGGAAAATCGAACGTCGAATAACCCCAGTCGACCAAATGCCTACCGGGTTGTGTCAGCGGCATCAACGCAGTTGGCAACGGACCGGGATAAACCGAGGGTGGTATACTGCGCACCATCGCGCAGCCCTGCAACCCAGCCACCCCTAGCAAGCAAAGCGTATGTACAAGGATTCGAGCATTGCGCATCATTAAAACAGCTTGTCCGTCACAACCAATCCTGTCGTGGACAACGGCAGTCCAATGACTGCTTCTTGGTATCGGCAGAGCCGTCGTGACGGGGCTGGGCGAAGCCCGGCACCCGCCAGCGAGACAGCCCAATGCGCCTAAGCTGCGCTCGAGCTCAACCAATGCTCGAGTTTATCGGAACCACCAATACGTTCTCCGTCGATAAAGACCTGCGGCACTTTCGCTTCGCCACTGACAGCACGCAATGCCCGACCCGTGTAGTCCCGATTCAGCACAAGTTCTTCGTAAGGTATCTTGGCATCGGTCAACAACGCTTTCGCCTTAGCGCAAAACGGGCAACCCGTCCGACTGAAAACGACGACTTCGTGGGGTTTCTTGACGTTCGGTGCGATGTAATCAAGCATGGTATCGGCATCCGACACCTCGAATGGATCACCCGGTTGCTCGGGTTCGATAAACATTTTCTCAATCACGCCATCGCGCACTAGCATGGAGTAACGCCACGAACGCTTTCCGAAACCGAGGTCATTTTTG
>CAZWQC010000207.1:0-922 GCA_964635785.1 uncultured Ectothiorhodospiraceae bacterium | reverse complement strand
TTGTCCACCAACATACCCATACCGGCCGTGAACTCGCCGTTTCCATCCGGAATAAAAAGCAGGTCATCGGCCCCTTGTTCTTCCTGCCATGCATTCATGACAAAGGTATCATTGACCGACACGCAGGCGATTGTGTCTACACCGTGTTCGCGAAAGACCGATGCGAGCTCGTTGTAACGGGGCACATGCGACGACGAGCACGTTGGGGTATAGGCACCGGGCAAGGAAAACACCACCACGGTTTTGCCATTGAAAATTTCATCGGTGGTCAGATTGACCCACTCGTGACCGCGGCGAATCGGAAACGTGACAGACGGAACGGTTTTACCTTCGCGATTGTTCAACATCGTTGCTACTCCTGTTGTGAAAAAGACGCTGTGTTCAAGCGCTGGAAGTAGAGTAGAGGTGGCGCTGCACCAAGTACAATCGTTTGCATCAATCGGCATGATCGGTCGAACCGATCGGGTATCGATTTTTGCATTAAAAGCGCACGCCAGCTTGATTTATGCTAATCGCCAAAATCAACATTCGATGGTTCGCAGGCAACGAAATGACGCTCAGGTCGATCCGCGCAATGGGATCCGCAACGTTTGGCCCACATGAATTACGTCAGTGTCGAGGTCGTTCATTTCGCGCAATTGCTGCAAACTGATCCCGTACCGAATGGCGATTTCCGATAAGGTATCGCCACGCTGAATCACGTATTCCGCCGCTTGGCCTCGATTGCGCTGAGCAATCAAAGTGTCGGCTGGCGCATTGAAGAGAAAATACTGCATCACCCCGTGGTAGATCGCTTTCGCAATGGTCGCTTGAAAAACGGCTGTGCGTAATCGCTTTTCTTCGGCGGGATTGGAGATGAACGCCGTTTCAACCAGCGCCGAAGGCATATCCAACGATTTCAGCACCACGAACCCAGCGCGTT
>CAZWQC010000206.1:4681-5219 GCA_964635785.1 uncultured Ectothiorhodospiraceae bacterium | reverse complement strand
TGCGGCCCAATGTCACGGCTTTGTTAAGGCCGCATCGCGCGACGACTCGGGTCCGATCGGTGACCCGCCACTTTGCGGTCAGCCTCGGTTCGCCGAGCACTACCGGGGCGACGCTCCTGTGGCCCACGCGCGGCTTGCGAGTGTGGTTCAAGTGGACCCTACCTTCTTAGGGGTTGCGCCTTGGCAGCGAGCATTGCATAGTCCGTCGCTGGCTGATGACATCCGCGAAGGAGCCTTCCATGCAACAACGCGCCATCCTTGGGATGAACGAAACCCAGCAAATCCTTGACGCCGCGCAACGGGAAGCCGAGGCCAACGGCTTCGCCGTGACAATTGCCGTGACCGACGATGGAGGTCATTTGTTGGGATTGCGGCGGTTGGATAACTGTGCCCCGATGGCCGCCTACATCGCGCCCGAAAAAGCACGCAGCGCCGCACTCGGCCGACGCGAGAGTCAAGCCTTCGAAGACATGATCAACGGCGGCCGCATTGCTTTCCTATCGGCCCCGCTGTTACAGGGTATGTTGACCGGGGGACT
>CAZWQC010000206.1:0-4671 GCA_964635785.1 uncultured Ectothiorhodospiraceae bacterium | reverse complement strand
GGGACTTCCCATCACGGTCGCGGGACATGTGGTCGGTGCGGTCGGTGTCTCGGGGGTGAAACCCGAGCAAGACGTCCAAGTTGCCCGAGCCGGCGCCGCCGTGATCAAGGCTTGATTGGCGGCGAATCAAAGGGATTTGCCCAACCAACGCGTGCCACGGCGGGGGAGAAAAACCGGTACTCGTTGTTGCGATCGGGCGCGGAGCCTTGCGTGCAGGTCACTCGCACACGACGCTCGTTTCTCGCGCGATCGAGCCACGGTTGCTTTTGCAAGCATCTATAATGTCGTCCCCGACAACAATGTTTGTCCGCCATCCTCGAGGTAGCACCATGACCGCGCAACGAAATCAACGACACCGGCTGCGGATTGCCGCTGTATTGGACGAATTCATCAACCACGAAGTATTGCCCGGTCTCGACATCGATGTCGATCAGTTCTGGCATGGCGTTGACGGATTGGTCCACGACCTGGCGCCGCGCAATCGCGCCCTACTCACCGAACGCGAACGACTACAAGCACAACTCGATCAGTGGCATCGCCAACATCCTGGATCTATTCAGGATCATACGTCCTATCGCCAATTCCTCGAAGCGATCGGCTACTTAGTGCCCGCGCCAAGCCAAGTACAAGTGACGACCGCAAACGTCGACGACGAAGTTGCCGTCACAGCCGGTCCGCAGCTGGTCGTTCCGGTCAGTAACGCTCGCTACGCCTTAAACGCGGCAAACGCCCGCTGGGGCAGTCTCTACGATGCCTTGTACGGCACCGATGCGATCCCCGAAGGCAACGACACGCGCAAGGGCGGCGGCTACAATCCGGCCCGCGGCGCCGTGGTCATCAACTACGGCCGCCGCGTGCTCGACCAATTTAGCCCGCTCGCCGCGGGCTCACACCACAACGCACGCCGCTACACAGCTCAGGATGGCAAGCTACAAGTCGAACTTCGCGACGGCCCGATCACCGGGCTGGCCAATCCGAGGCAATTCGTGGGATATCAAGGCGACCCCACAAACCCAACCTCGATTCTGCTGGTCAAGCACGGCTTGCACATCGAAATCCAAATCGATCCCGCGCACCCCATCGGCCGCAACGATAGCGCACATATCAAGGATCTCGTTGTCGAAGCCGCGATCACCGCCATCATGGATTGCGAAGACTCGGTTGCTGCGATTGATGCAACCGACAAAGTGCATGTCTACCGAAACTGGCTTGGGCTCATGCGCGGCGATTTGACGGAAACCTTTACCAAACAGGGCCACTCGCAGACCCGCCAGCTCGCCCCGGACCGCACTTACCTCCGTCCCGACGGCAGCACATTGCGCTTACCTGGCCGCGCACTGATGTTCGTGCGCAATGTCGGCCACCTGATGACCACTCCGGCCATTCTCGATGAAGTCGGCCAAGAAATTCCCGAAGGCATTCTCGACGGGATCATGACCAGCCTGATTGCGCTTTATGACCTGCGTAAAGGCCCAGCCGACAACGCTGACGCGATCAAAAACTCTCGCTGCGGCTCGGTCTATATCGTCAAACCTAAAATGCATGGCCCAGCGGAAGTCGCATTTGCCGATCATCTATTCGGTCGTATCGAAGCATTGTTGGCGATTCCACGGAACGCCTTGAAAATGGGCATCATGGACGAAGAACGCCGTACCAGTGTCAATCTAGCCGCTTGCATTCATGCCGCTTCCGAACGTGTGGTGTTCATCAATACCGGTTTTCTCGATCGCACCGGCGACGAGATCCATAGCACAATGGAAGCCGGCCCCATGCTCCGCAAAGGTGACATGAAGACAACTGCATGGATACAAGCCTACGAACGTAACAATGTTCAAGTCGGATTGGCTTGTGGCTTCCGCGGACGCGCCCAAATCGGCAAGGGCATGTGGGCCATGCCCGATCTCATGGCGGCGATGTTGGCGCAAAAAATCGACCATCCACGCGCTGGTGCCAATACCGCCTGGGTCCCATCACCCACCGCCGCCACCTTGCACGCATTGCACTACCACCAAGTCGACGTCGCCGCCAAGCAAGCCGAACTCGCCAGTACACCACCGGTCGATTGGATCGACGCGCTACTCACCGTTCCGGTCGCAACCTCGCCGAACTGGTCACCCGAAGCGATTCAACAAGAACTCGACAACAACTGTCAGGGAATACTGGGTTACGTGGTCCGCTGGGTGGAACAAGGTATTGGCTGTTCGAAAGTACCCGACATCCACAACGTGGGTTTGATGGAAGACCGCGCGACACTGCGCATCTCTAGTCAGCATATCGCCAACTGGTTACATCACGGCATCGTCACGGTGGACCAAGTGCGTGCCGCATTGGCCCGCATGGCGACCGTGGTCGATCAGCAAAACACCGCCGACCCGGCCTATCGGCCGATGTGTCCCGATCTGGCCGATTCCACAGCGTTTCGTGCCGCCTGCGACTTGGTGTTCAAAGGCCGCGTACAACCGTCCGGCTACACCGAACCGCTGCTTCATCTATGGCGCCATGTTCAGCAGAAGTTGGCCTCTGTGCTTGCTCGCCCCGCCGAGTAACCTAACCTGCCCTACCTTGTCAACGAGCCCTTCTCCAATTCGGCCGGGCGCTTCCTTTGCGGTCGGGCAACGTTTCCTTGCGCGGGCGCCGCCCGGTCGCCAAGGTCCGGCCACAGAACTGGGGCAATCCGAGCAAGGTGAACACCACCGGCTTCCTGCCCTACCGGCTGGCACGGGCGAAACACTTAACTGCCTCGCAGCGCGACGTTTCCAGCGCGTGTTGTCGCTTGCCAGGCTCGGCCGATCGTTGCGGGTCACAAGCGCGCCGAGTGCGCCTATCGCTAGCGCCGAAATAAAGACCAATCCGTTACGGCACACAAGTGACCTGTGTCCCGGTCGGCAAACGCAACAATCATCATCGACCGATTAAGCACTTGCATCGATCGCCAAAGCCGCATAACATTGGTAACGCGAATCATTATTGCTACCACGGATTTTTGCCATGCCATTCATTCCGCTTGCTTGTGGCCTTGCGTCTGCCTTAACCTGCGCGTTGATCTATGAAACCGGTCGGGGTACTCGAAAAACCCTACAACGGCGGAGACGCAAACATGAGCGACGCATTCGATCTTGAGACAAAAAAAGAACTGGCCAAGCTGGGCATGGCCGCGAGCCTTGGGGTCGCCGTGTTTACGGCGCCGTTTTTGCGGCGTAATCGCATCCTGCGTAAGGTGCATACCGGAGCGGGTGCGATGTTGGTTGGCTTTTCGTTATGGCACCATCAGCTCTATCAACCACCACGACCCGCCCTCCGCCATCGCCCTTCGGAGTCCTCGCATGAATGAAAACTTACTGCTCTGGCAACGCCTGAGTCCCTACCTTAGCATCGTCCATCACGTGCATGGCCGAATTCGGTTACGGTTTGCGCCAGCACTGTTGGCTGCTTTAAACGAGCGGGCCGAGACGCTGTTGCAGCGTTTGCAAGGCTCCCTCCCGGGCATTGGCGAGGTCAACGTCAATCCAATGGCCTGCTCCTTGACCCTGCATTACGACAAGGCCCGCTATCCCAAGGCGAGTTTCGATTTATTGGCGACAGGACGCTTGCCACCGGAAATCGAGTGCGCCAATCGTGAGTGCGCCAATCGTACGGAGATCGATTCATGGTAGCCAACCTCGACGGATTTGCCAGACAAAATGCGCTGATCGACCCGTACTCGCCGCTGTCACCACAGCAGCAGGCTCTGCGCATTGCCCTGTACGACGAGTTTCGCGCGCATGCCGTGTATCGGCGGGTGATCGAGGTGCATGGCGAGGCCACCCCGTTTAGTACCATCGTGCAGGCCGAAGCGCGCCATATCGATCATCTTTTAACGCTGTTCGCGATTCACAACGTACCGCCAGTGGTCGACGACTGGCCTGCTCGCGTGCAGATCGCACCGACTTGGGTGGAGAATTGCGAACTTGGCGTGGCGTCGGAAGTCGGCAATATCGTGCTGTATGATCGGCTATTGCCCTATGCCCAATCCGCCGATGTTTGCGATGCGTTTTTTCGCCTGCAAGCGGCCTCCTATAATCACCATCTTCCGGCGTTTCGAGCTTGCATGGTGCGCCACGGTGCATTGGCAGCCGCGCCAAGAGCCGACGCTACCCGCGACACCCCTACCAACGTCCGCCTGCCGCCTTGGCTCAAGTCATTCTGGCGACAATGGCAAACCGACGCGCTCGACCCCAAGCACCTGCCGGCCCAATTGCAACCAATCTTGGACAGCCTTGGCGGTGCGTTTCTCTGGGGCGCGTTGACCGGAGCCGGCCTAGGTATGGTGTTAGGGAGCCAACTCGGGCAATCCGATGACGCGACATCGTAATCATTATTCATCACAACGAGGTCAGAGCATGATCCACAAATTACCGTTTTGGACCGGGGCTGCGCTCGGTGCGGGGCTGGTTTGGTTGCTCCACAATCGCCGGATCAAAAAAGGACTGAAACAGGGCAAGGACTACGTCAGTGACAAAGTCGATCAAGGCGTGGCAACGGTCAAGGCGGTCAAGGCCTGTGTCGATGAGCGCACTGGCCGATCGGCTGACCGGGACACAGCCGCGGCTGAGCAGGCAACCGTTCAGTCCCTCGGCGCGGCCGAGCAGGCGACGTCAACCCAATAGTCACGTTGTGCGAATACCCTTACCA
>CAZWQC010000205.1:2136-5220 GCA_964635785.1 uncultured Ectothiorhodospiraceae bacterium | reverse complement strand
TCAAGGTCGATGGCGAGCACTCGGTGGCCCCGTCGCGCGAGCGCGTGACTTAGATTCAATACCGTCGTGGTTTTGCCGACCCCACCCTTTTGATTCATGACCGCCAGGCAACGCATCGATCCAGATTAGGCGGCGGTAACGAGTGCCGTGTGGTCGGTGCGCTGGAGGTCTGGCATGTCGTCCAAGCACAACAACCGATCGACGTCGAGCAAAATGATCAGCTTGTCACCGATGCTCGCGAGGCCACGGATCATGTTGGTGCTAAACGTATTGTTGCTCCATTGCGGGGCCGGTTTAATCTCGCTTTCCCGCACCGCATGGACTTCACAGACGGCATCGACAACAACGCCAATGGTGCGCTCACGCTCGCCGCAATCGGCACGCAACACCACGACGACGGTGGTAGCGCCGTGGTCAATGACGGGCAGATTGAACTGTTTACGCAGATTGATCAATGGTACGATCGTGCCACGCAAATTGATCACGCCTTCGACGTAATCCGGCGTATTTGGAATCGCGGTAACGGCGCCCCAGCCGCGAATCTCTTGGACGCGGAGGATGTCAACGCCGTATTCCTCGTTGGCGAGCAAAAACGTCAGAAACTGATCCGCATCGACGGCCAATCCTTGGTCGATATCTTGTTTGAGTTGATCGGGTGTTGACATATCGGCCTCTCGCGAAAGAAAAAGTCATCTGTTAGGCGTCAGTGATCGCATCGGTTTGTCACTGACGGCTGTTTCCGTGGAAAAATATCACCCCGCTCGGGTGTGGAAGAACTGGATCATTTCCTCCAGTCCGCGGGCTTGAGCGTCCAATGTGGCACTGGCCGCGGCCGCCTTTTCGACCAGTGCGGCATTTTGCTGAGTGGTTTCATCGATTTGAGTGATCGCGATATTGACCTGGTCAATACCGCTACTTTGCTCACGGTTCGCCGCGGCCATCTCGGCGATGACTCCGCTAACTTCTCGGATGGATTGTACAATGGTTGACAAAGCCTCGCCGGAGGCCTGCGCTTGGCGATTGCCGTCGCCGACCTTGGCTAGGGAATCGTCGATCAACGCTTTGATTTCTCTTGCTGCGTCGGAGCTGCGTTTGGCCAAGTTGCGCACTTCGTTGGCGACGACGGCGAAACCTCGGCCTTGTTCGCCGGCGCGGGCTGCCTCGACCGCTGCATTGAGGGCCAATAAGTTGGTCTGGAATGCGATTTCGTCGATGACAGTAATAATATCACCGATCTTGTGACTCGAGTGATCGATGGCAACCATGGCGGCGACCGTTTCAGCAACGATCGTTCCACCGTGTTCGGCTTGGGCGGTGGTCTGCGTGACCAGCCGATCCGCCTGAACGGCATGCTGAGCATTGTTCTTTACCGTGGCGGCCATTTCTTCCATGCTGGCGGCGGTTTGCTCGAGGCTGGCGGCTTGCGATTCGGTCCGCCGCGCGAGATCTTGGTTGCCTTCACTGATTTCGCCAGCACTGGTGCGCACAGATTGCGCTGCAACATGTACTTGCCCAATGACTTCGGTGAGTTTATCCGCCGTAGTATTGGTGCGATCGCGAAGCTCGGCGAAGGTACCTGCATAGACTCTATCCATGCGCCGGCTCAAATCGCCACGGGCCAGCGCATCGAGCACAGGTAGCAAATCGTTCAGTGCGTTTTCGGTCAACTCGAGCAGCGCATTGATGCCGTTGGTCAACGTCCGGTAGAAACCGGATTTGCCCTGATTGTCGATGCGAGCGGCTAAGTTGCCAGCGCGGGCAGCATCGATGATGGCGCCGATTTCTTGTTCGATGAGGAGTTGGTCGGTTCGGTCTTGCCACTCGACGACCGTACCCAAGCGTTGTCCGTCGCCAGCGAAAATGGGATTGGCGATGATGCGCATGTCGCGGCGGCCGATTTTGAAATCACCCTGGTGCGGTTCGGTCATTTCCGCGACCATGCGCTGCTGATGTGCCGGATTGCGGTGAAAGGCACTGAAAGTCGACCCGACCAGCTTGTCGGCGGAAAAATTGGGGAGTCCTGTACGCATTTCTGATTCGTTTTGTTGGAAAAGAGTTTGTGCAGCTTCGTTGACGTAGACGATGCGTTCGTCATTGTCGGCGATCATGATATGCGTCGATGCGTGATCCAGCCCCGCACGGACACGGCCGTTCTCCACAGCCAGCTGGTGTTCGCTGGCGAGTTTCTCGCGGATGCGATCACGCATGCGGGCGAGGTGTGTGGCCAGGCAGCCCATTTCGTCCCGGCCGGTCAAGTCGATCTTCTCATCGAGCTGGCCGTTGGCGATCGCATCGGCAAAAGCCAATGCTCGTCGGGTTGGACCGAGGACGGTCTTGCCGAGCAGCCATTGGGCGGCCAAGACGAGGATGATGACGAGCAAACCGAGCGTGAACATAAAGAAAGTACGGGCATCGGCGATAAGAGCGGTCGGGCCGCTGACGTCAATCTCGATCACCATGACGCCCAATGGATTGCCTGCCCAATCGGTAACGGGAAAGCCTGCCTGTGCGGTGCTGCCGATCATGCGAATTTCGCGTTGAGTGCTGGCACGGTCGAGGAAAGCAGGGGCGAGTTGTTGGAAATGGTTGAGCTCGTCTTCTGCGGCAACGACGACGTAGCGATCGCCAATGGTGGGAAAGCGATCCTGATCACGCAGCCGCGTTGCGACTTTCAAATACGTCGCATCGAGATAGAAGGCGGCCTTGATGCCTTGTTCTTTGCTGAGGCAATCGATCGCCGTTTCCATCGTGACTTGAGTTTCCACGCTGCCAAGTGGCGTGCCGTCAGCCGATTTGATCGGCGCAATACCGCGAATCAAAACCCCGCCCCGACCGACTTCAATACCACGGAGCGTCTCCCCCGACTCGTTGACGGCGAGAACACTTGGGCGAAACGGGGCAATATCGTCCGAGATATCAACCCATTCCCCGTTGCGCTGCACTTGTTTCGGTCGCCAGGTGCGTAGCAGACTCCGGCCGTTGCTGGTGTGAAAATGCAAGCGCAAGGCGGTATCGAATGCCTTAGCGTAGCCTGCCAGCGTATCTTTGACGCTGATGCGTAGTTGTTCCCGTGCGATTTGCATC